>NZ_JAOECN010000099.1:0-735 GCF_029836855.1 Pseudomonas sp. GD04058 | reverse complement strand
GCGGTATCAATGTGATCAGCGGTGGCGTGGCAGCCACCTTCCCGCAAAGCACCACGACGTTGTTGGGCAACACCTTGACGATCACCGGGTACAACGCAAGTACGGGTGTCGTGTCCTACAGCTACACCTTGCTGGATAACGAAGCCCATCCAGCGGGCGGTGGCATCAACAACCTGACCGAGAGCTTCACCGTCACTGCCATCGATACGGATGGCAGCACCAGTAGCGGCAGCCTGGACGTGAATGTCGTGGATGACGTGCCGACAGCCGTCGCGGATACCAACGCCAGCGTGGCAACGGAAGCGGCAACCGTGTTGACCGGTAACGTGCTGACCAACGATGTCCAAGGCGCCGACCGTGTCACCGGACCGATCACCGCGGGTACCTTCACCGGAACCTACGGCACCTTGGTACTGGCGGCGGACGGTTCCTACACCTACACGCTGAATCCTTCGGACCCGGACTTCTACAACTTGCACGGCGGCGGGACGGGCACCGAGACCTTTACCTACACCCTGAGCGATGCCGATGGCGACACCAGCACCGCCAACCTGGTACTGGACATCAAGAACCTCAACGACCCAGTCACCCTCAACGGTCTTGACGTTTCTGGTGGTGAGCTATCGGTCTACGAGAAAAACCTCAGCGACGGCAGCAGTCCGAATGCTGCGGCCCTGACCCAATCCGGCACCTTCACGGTAACCGCGCCGGACGGCCTGCAAACCCTGAATGTGG
>NZ_JAOECN010000098.1:0-927 GCF_029836855.1 Pseudomonas sp. GD04058 | reverse complement strand
GATATAAAGAATCTCCACCGGCACGCGCTCCAAGTGCCAGTCCTGATTGAAGTCGTAGGAATTCTTCTGGCTCTCTTTGCCGGTTTGCCAAGTGTGGCGGTCACAAGCGGCCAACAGGCAGGGCATAAGGTCGTCGGGGCTGGGAGTGCGCCACTTGGCCAACAAGGCTTCGTAGATGGGTTCGTCGTAAGCATAAGCAGGCCATTGATGCGAGACATCGCCCACCCAATCGGCAAACACGCGCAGCATAAAGGCTTGGGCGCGGCGGTGTTGCTCTTCGTACTCAATCACCAATTGATGTCCGCGGTTGAGAGCCGCATGGGTGAGATAGCCCTGATGGATGACGGCATCCTTCCAGCCTAGGATCGCCATGGCGGCCATCATATCGGTGGCGGTTTGGAAGCTGTAGTTTTGGCGGCGTCTATCATTGCCTGCCGCTTTGGCAATAATGTCGAACTGGCCCGCCCAGAAGAACAACTGCCAAATTCCTACTTGGTAATAGCGCAGCCAATGGGCCAACTCCAGAAGCCATTTTGGATTATCTGGTGCGGTTGCCAATACTTTGTGGGCTCGTGTGACGGCCATCCATTCGGAGCTACTACGCGTAACGTTGTCACTATTCGGTATAGGCATTGATGGCTTCGCAAATGCATCGCCGCGCTCAACATATTCACGGATGCCATTCAACTCGTATTCATCTGAGACGTGTGGCCCCTTGGCTATGCGTCCCAGCACACTTTTGTAGGAGGGCCATTTCGGGTTCACGCCCGAGCGCCCGCACTGAATTACTTCTTGGTCCATGGTTCCACCTTAAATTCTGCTACACCTGTTTTACCGGGGGTGGGAACACCGACTTTGACTGTTACACCTTGAACCCTGGTTTTTCCTGAATCCAACGCCGCTTGCAAAGCATCGCGTAAGGCAGGA
>NZ_JAOECN010000097.1:0-977 GCF_029836855.1 Pseudomonas sp. GD04058 | reverse complement strand
ATGCCTATGCTTATTGCAAGGGGGATCCGGTCAATGCTGCCGATCCTACCGGTCATATGCCGTTACCGAGCCCGATACTGGTGAAGGGCAAGCTCACGTTGCCGCCTTTGAGCCCTGATTACATTCCGCCCGGCAGCCTTGTTTCGACGAATATGAAAGCCTTCCAATACTTCGCGAACTTCGGAGGTCCATCACCGACGATACCGGCCGCGGTTGTGGGGAGTTCACCGACAGGCCTTGCCCCGGCTCCCGCTTCGCCTTTACGTCCGACGTCTCCTTCGCGCCAACCTTATCCATCGAACTCAGCGTTGCCCACTCCCGCGGGACGCGCAGGCCCATCTGGGGTCGTCGTGGCACGTGATCATCACGATGTCGATTACAAGCGCGTCAAGACGGAGATTGAACGCATGGTTCCCTCTCACGACGCAGAGGGTATCGTTCGCCTGTCCACAGAGAAGTTCCACAGACTTCCCGTTTTAGCGGAGCTGCGCTGGCAATTGATGCGGCGCCCAGGCGAGAAAAGGCTCCGGTACGCCACACGGGAGCTAGCTCCAAAAATTGGACAAAGGCAGATCGAGGCTCTGAGAAAACAAGCGATGAATGAAGGCGCTATTGATAAAGCGCATTTCTATAAAAGATTGCACGATGGGTTTACTGAGGCGAATCGTAAAAGAATTCGCAAGAACTAGGGACTTCCATCGAGAAGAGGTACGGCAGGGTGGTACTGCCGGTGTTCTGGTGCGTCGGTCAAGCTGAACCGAGGTGGGGCCGCTATGCGGCCCCACCTTTTTCCTCTCAGGCCATACCTGATAGTTCTGCCAGTTATGGACGCAGCCACGCTGTTATACGCTTGGGCCATTCTCCATTTCAGACAATGGACCATGACAATACAAGGCCAGAGCATCATGCATACGCCAAAAACCGTGCTCGGTTTCAACGGCGAGCTGTTCGAGCCCACGACCGGCCACTACGTGCTA
>NZ_JAOECN010000096.1:0-1024 GCF_029836855.1 Pseudomonas sp. GD04058 | reverse complement strand
CGGCGCGGTGAAGTCCACCGAACCGCTGGTGGCATTGACCGGGATAGTGATCGACTGGCCGTTGGCCAGGGTGACTACCAGCGGTGCCACGGTCACCGGCGAGCTGACGGTGGCGGTGTAGGTGACCACACCGCCTTCGGTCACGCTCGGCGTGGCGGTCAGGGTCACGGTCGAAGTATCGATGGTGTCGGTGATGGAGGTGATCGCCGGAGTGCTGCTGACGTTGACCTTCTCGAAATCGCCGCCGCTGGTGCCGGTGATGGTGGTGCTGACGCTGGTGGCATCAACGTAGACGCTGTTCTTCGGTGCATCGACGGTCACCGTGCCTTCGCTCATGCCCTTGGCGATGGAGATGGTCGAGCCGTTGCTCAGGCTGACGGTCATGGCACTGCCGGCCGGGTTGGACAGCTTGGCGGTGTAGGTGATCTGGCCGCCTTCATCCACCGACGGTGTGGCGCTCAGGGTGACGTTGGTGGTGTCCAGGTTCGACGGGTTGTCGTTGACCACGGTAGTCGGCGTGCCGGTCGATACCAGCTTCTCGAAGTTACCGCCGGTCATGCCGGTAATGCTGTTGGTCAGTGCCGTATTGGTGGCGTAGACGTTGTTCGGCGCCGTGAAGTTGACCGAGCCGGAGGTTTCGTTGACGCCGATGGTGATCGATTGGCCGTTCTGCAGGCTGATAACCAGCGGGGCCCCGGTAACCGGCGAACTGACGGTGGCGGTGTAGGTGACCACGCCGCCTTCGGTCACGCTTGGCGTGGCGCTGAGGGTCACGGTCGAGGTGTCGATGGTATCGGTGACTGCGGTTACGGCCGGAGTCGAGCTGATCGCCAGCTTCTCGAAATCGCCACCGCTGGTGCCAGTGATGGTGGCGCTGACGTTGGTGGCATCGACGTACACGCTGTTCTTCGGCGCATCGACGGTGACGGTGCCCTCACTCAGGCCCTTGGCGATGTTGATCGTCGAACCGTTGCTCAGGCTGACGGTCATGTCGCTGCCGGCCGGGTTGGTCAGCTTGGCGGTG
>NZ_JAOECN010000095.1:0-1171 GCF_029836855.1 Pseudomonas sp. GD04058 | reverse complement strand
TGAATCGCCCCTGGTTTTCTAGACACTCTCCAAGCTCAGGAAATAGCGTTTCTCATACTCTACTGGAGACAGCTGCATAGCACTGCTGTGTCGGCGTTTAGGGTTATAGAACATCTCGATGTAATCGAAAATATCACTTCGGGCTTCTTCACGGGTTGTGTAGATCTTTCGTCGGATTCGCTCTCGCTTCAAAAGCTGGAAAAAGCTCTCGGCTACGGCATTGTCGTGGCAGTTTCCCCGTCGGCTCATGCTGCTGATTACATTGTTGGCCTTCAAAAAGCTTTTCCAATCCGAGCTACTGAACTGACTGCCTTGATCTGAGTGAATCATAACTTGCTGCTGAGGCTTGCGTCGCCAAACAGCCATCAACATCGCGTCGATAGCCAGGTCGCTGCACATCCTTGGCTTCATTGACCAACCAATTACTTGGCGTGAGAACAGATCCAGCACTACCGCGAGGTAGAGCCACCCTTCATAGGTGCGGATGTAAGTGATATCTGTCACCCAGACCTTGTTCGGCTCACTTACCTTGAACTGCCGCGCGAGGTGGTTGGGCGAGGCCACTGTTGGTTTTCCACCATAGAACCCTGGACGCCGCCGATAGCCCGTTTGAGAACGCAGTCCCTCCGCCTGCATCAAGCGCCTGACTCGATTTCGGCCGCATTCCTCTCCCAGCTCACGCAGGTCATCGTGAATTTTGCGGTAGCCGTATACACCTCCGCTTTCCAGCCAAGCGTGTTTGATCAAGCCAAGCAGACGTTGATCTTCTTTTGCTCGGGCAGATTGAGGCTCGGCCAGCCAGGCGTAATAGCCGCTGGGGTGCACCTTGAGGGTTTGGCAAAGGCGCCGCACCGGGTAATCAGTCGAGTGCTTCTTGATGAAGGCGTACTTCAGCCGCACTCCTTGGCAAAGTACGCGGCGGCCTTTTTTAAGATGTCTCGCTCTTCCGTCACGCGCTTGAGTTCAGCGCGTAGCTTGCGCAGTTCGGCCTGCTGATCGTCGTCTTGCTGACGCTGCTCTTGGGGCTTGCTGTAGACCTTGATCCAGGCGTAAAGACTGTGCACGGACATGCCCAGGCGCTGGGCGACATCGGCGACAGGTTTGCCTTTCTCGGTCACTTGCTTGACCGCTTCGATCTTGAATTCTTCGGGGTAACGCTGACGACTCATGG
>NZ_JAOECN010000094.1:0-1195 GCF_029836855.1 Pseudomonas sp. GD04058 | reverse complement strand
TAGGGATGGTCTGAAGTAGCCATGCATCTCTGGCTGACTTCAGCGTCTGCCGATTTCAAAATCGCCCAACTGATCCAAGACAATCCGATCAGTCGCGCTTTTCTACCTTTTTCGTTACCGCCAGCACGTTACCGCAGCCATTTTCCGCATTACAGGCGCACCTCTCCTGCGCTGGCCAGCAAATGTCGGCGGGCCATCCACAGATTCGACAGGGCAAACAGCGTCACCATCTGCGCCGCATTCTTGGCCAATCCTCGGAAGCGCACCTTCGTATAGCCAAACTGCCGTTTGATCACGCGGAACGGGTGTTCGACCTTGGCACGGATCTGGGCCTTGGCCTTCTCGATCTTGCGCAGCGCTTTGTACAAGGCGCTGCGCTTGCCGTGTTTCTTGTAGGTGCTGCGCCGAGCCGCGATCTGCCAGATAACGGCACGACCTTCATGTTCAGGACGCTTCTCGACTCCGGTATACCCAGCGTCAGCGCACACCACGTGTTCTTCGCCGTGTAGCAGTTGGTCGACCTGAGTGATGTCCGCAACATTGGCCGCCGTGACCACCACGCTATGTACCAGGCCCGATTCTTCGTCGGCACCAATGTGGGCTTTCGCGCCGAAGTAATACTGGTTGCCCTTTTTGGTCTGGTGCATTTCCGGGTCGCGCTTACCGTCCTTATTTTTGGTCGAACTTGGCGCGTGGATCAGTGTGGCATCGACGATGGTGCCCTGGCGCAGCGACAGGCCGCGATCCCCCAGGTAGCCGTTGATCACTGCCAGAATTCCGGACGCCAACTCATGCTTTTCCAGCAGGCGGCGGAAGTTGAGGATGGTAGTTTCGTCGGGGATGCGCTCCAGGCTCAGCCCAGAAAATTGGCGAAGGATGGTGGTTTCGTACAACGCTTCCTCCATCGCAGGATCGCTGTAGCCGAACCAGTTCTGCATCAGGTGCACGCGCAGCATCGCCATCAGCGGATAGGCCGGACGTCCACCTTCGCCCTTCGGATAATGCCGCTCGATCAGGGCGATCAAACCCTGCCACGGCACCACCTGATCCATCTCGATCAGGAACAACTCCTTGCGGGTTTGCTTGCGCTTACCGGCGTACTCGGCGTCGGCGAAGGTCATCTGCTTCATCGGAAAACTCGGGCAACGGGATCGGCGTATTTCACCAGATTCGGGAAGTCTTCTTCAGGATTTCC
>NZ_JAOECN010000093.1:0-1236 GCF_029836855.1 Pseudomonas sp. GD04058 | reverse complement strand
TGTAGTGGTCTACTGATCCCGGACACCGATTTAGGCGAGAATCCTCGCCGTGAGAGAGGTGTCTGATGAGCAAGCAACGACGTACGTTTTCCGCCGAGTTCAAACGAGAGGCCGCGGCCCTGGTGTTGGACCAAGGCTACAGCCATATCGACGCCTGCCGTTCGCTGGGGGTGGTGGATTCGGCCTTGCGCCGTTGGGTGAAGCAGCTCGAGGCGGAGCGCCAGGGTGTGACCCCGAAGAGCAAGGCGTTGACGCCTGAGCAGCAAAAGATCCAGGAGCTGGAAGCCCGGATCAACCGGTTGGAGCGGGAGAAAGCGATATTAAAAAAGGCTACCGCTCTCTTGATGTCGGACGAACTCGATCGTACGCGCTGATAGACCAGTTGAGTGAGCAGGAGTCGGTGGAAGTGGTCTGTTCAGCTTTCGATGTGGCGCGGTCTTGCTACTACGTCCACCGTCTTCGACGGCGGCGTGTCGATGCTCGCCGCGTGGCGCTACGCAGCCAAGTCAACCAGTTGTTCAGCCAGAGTCGGGGCTCGGCCGGCAGCCGCAGCATTCTGGGCATGCTGCGCGAAGAGGGCGTGACCATCGGCCGTTTCCGAGTGCGTCGGTTGATGCGTGAGCTGGGCCTGGTCAGCAAGCAACCGGGCTCGCACGCCTACAAACAGGCCACGGTTGAGCGGCCGGATATCCCGAATCGGCTGAACCGCAAATTCGCGACCGAGCATCCCAATCAGGTGTGGTGTGGCGACATCACCTACGTCTGGGCGCAAGGCCGTTGGCACTACCTGGCCGCGGTGCTGGATCTGCATACCCGGCGGGTGATCGGCTGGGCGTTCTCGGCCAAGCCGGATGCCGAACTGGTGATCAAGGCCCTGGACATGGCCTACGAACAGCGCGGCAGGCCACAGCAGGTGCTGTTCCATTCAGACCAGGGCAGCCAGTACGCCAGCCGCCTGTTTCGGCAACGGCTCTGGCGCTATCGGATGCAGCAGAGCATGAGTCGCCGAGGGAATTGCTGGGATAACTCGCCGATGGAGCGCCTGTTCCGCAGTCTGAAGTCGGAGTGGGTCCCGTCAACGGGTTACCTGACGGCGCAGGAGGCCCAACGGGACATCAGTCATTACTTGATGCACCGCTACAACTGGATCAGGCCGCATCAATTCAACGACGGGTTACCACCTGCGGTGGCCGAAGAAAAACTCAACCCACTGTCCGGGATGGGTTGACCACTACA
>NZ_JAOECN010000092.1:0-1573 GCF_029836855.1 Pseudomonas sp. GD04058 | reverse complement strand
ATGGCCGTCGGGCGATGACCAGGCCTCTGCCGCTCAATCAGGCGGTCTAGCTGGGCTGGCGGTGATGTGATCATCGTCTGTTCCGGCTGTCTAGGCGAGATTTCTCGTTCTCCGGACGAGCCTATGCCGACCGCTTGTGGCCAGCTTTTTTGCACGGAGGTTGGGCGGTGGTGTTTCTTCAGCGCGTCGGTTTGTAGCCCTCACAACCTCGGCTGGCTGCGCGTTTGCTGTGGCGCGCAAAGCTACGGCCTGAGCGTACGGCACTGAGGCTTTTAGCCATCAAGGCCAGCACATTGCTCAGCCCCTGAGCACAGTGCCGCACCAGCAGCTCGACCAGGGTATTTTTGAGCCGTGACACGCCTTGGGTGAAGTTGACTTTCCATCGCAGCTTGCGACCTTTGTGGCGCTGTTCGATGACCGGCTGTAGCAGGTGCTGCATCAACAGCGCCAGGTTCTTCAACAGTTGAGCGGCATGAAAGTCCTGCTTTACAGCGGTCACGCTGCGGCCGCTGAAGTTGTCCAGCGTCAGGGTTTGTTTGAGGCGACGGAAATCGGTTTCGATGCCCCAGCGGCGGTGGTAAAGCTCGGCAAACACCTCAGCGGGAAAGGCTTCTCGATCCAGCAGCGAGGTCAGCAATACTTCGCTTTCGCCGTTGGCCAACTCGACCCGGATCAGTCTCAGCTCGATCTGGCTGGCAGGATCAACGCCAGCCTCGGAGCAGAACAGACGTGCTTCAGGATGGTTGGCCACGAAAAGCTGTGTGTCTTCAACTTGGCCAGAGTGTAGAAACGCTTTGACCTGGGCGTTATAGCCACAGGGCAGGCGCATCAGAAAGTGCCGCTGTTGCTGCGCGAACAGCGCGAATAACCAGTGCCCAGGGTAACCACGGTCAAACAGCGTCAGGCTGTCAGCCGGCAGGTGCTCAAGGTGCAGATGGGCACAGTCGCGCTCGCCGACGGTCAGGGGCACGATCAGGCTATGCAAGGTTTGACCGTCAGCGACTTCGTAGAGTGTGGACAAGCGAGCCATGGGAAAGCCAGAGTGACTGCCAAAGAAGGTCGCCATGGTCGACTCCAGGGGTAAATGCACGGTCGAGCCATCCACCGCGAGCACCCTCAGCCCACGCCACTTCTGACGCAGCCCGAAGCAGTCAATTTGTTGCTGCAGGAGGCGATTGAGACTTTCAAATACCTCGGGGTTGAGCTTTTTGCGCGCTTTGCAGAAGGCCTGCGCAGTGACCATTTGCGTCTCAGTCGACGCCTGATTGAGTACGCGATAGAACTGATCGAGTTCGGTTTGCAGGGCCGTGCGCGGCTGATTGAGCAGGAACAGGACGAGGTTCTTGAAGGTGAGCTGGCGTCGGCGGGTAAAGTCTTGAGGATTCTGGCGGTGGGCGGCGATGAAGGCGGGACAATCGAGCGGGCTGGTTATTTTTTGTACAATTTTCAAGCCAGGGTTTGGCTGGCGGTGTCAAGCGATGCGGTATAGGTAGTCAAAAGGGCTTCTCCCATGCACTGATTTGAGCGCTAATTATATGATATTTATGGATAATTTCCAAAGTTGATGACATTG
>NZ_JAOECN010000091.1:0-1636 GCF_029836855.1 Pseudomonas sp. GD04058 | reverse complement strand
TCACGGCCGAGCGTTCGCACAGGGGGTGGTGGCTGGGCAGCCATAGCCGGCGTTCAGAGTTGAACAGGGTTTCCGAGACGATGTCCGGGTGGGTGAGGTTCGACAGAAATCGGGACCGGAAATCGGGACAGATTTATTTTTACTCAAAAAGCCGGAGGGCTTGCATTTTAATGCAGTTTAAAAATAAATCTGCCCTTGTTTTCTGAACCTCTTTCCGGTTGTCCAGATTTTCTCTGGTTCAATTATATGTGGTGGTTCTATTTGGCGTTTTCTAATTGACCTTTTAGACGTGCAATCTCCTCTCGCAGCTCTAAGTTTTCTTTTTCTAGTAGTTTTGTTCGAAGTGCTTTTTTGTTTGCGGTTCCAGGGATTGATAATAAGGTTTCAAGTTCGTCTTTGTAAGGCATTATTGGTTGGTAGAGTTGGTGGTATGCTCTGCCAACTGCTCCTCTATAAAGTTGCAGTTCTGGGCTGTTGCTTCCAACAAGTAAGGTGTGTCTGGTGGCGATCCCGGGATATGGATCTATGAATACAATCTTGCTAATGCCAAGTTGATAGGCTTTCTTAGAGCAGAGTTCGCATGGGCTGGCTGTAGTAAAGAGTATTCCATTTCTAAGCGTCATTCCACCATGTTTTGAAATCTGAAGGAATGCATTCTCTTCGGCGTGAAGTGATCGTGTATGTACTTGGTTTTTTTCGCCGTCTATTTCATTCTGCATATCTTTAAAGCAAAAGGATAAGTTGCGGCCTTTCAGTAGCTTGGATTTTCTTAGTGTGTCAAATTTTTCATGTAAAACTTCCCTGAATTTGCTGTCGTTTCTTTCGTACTCACTGTATGCGTGAGTGTCTTGACCTAGTAATAAGTCCTCGGTATTTCTAAGAAGGCATGGTACTTGACCTTGTGGCGTGTTGTTCCATCCAACTGATTTTACGGAAAACTCCTCGTCGGTAACAGCTGCACCCACTTGTCTTGATATGCAGCCTGAGCTTTGTTTGACTGTATAGGCAATCTGCATGCAACTTTCCAATGATGTAGGCATCACCAAGCCTGGGTGCTGTATCAGATACATATACCAAGCAAGCTGGCATTTTAACTCGACGTTGTTAAATTGCTCTTTTCTAGGGTTGTGTATGTGTATGTCTGATATTTCAATGCATTTTTGGATGTTCTGTGATATAAATTTGTTATATCCAGAAAGCCTGCGAGGGTATTCTTTTTCATCGAGGTCTTTTATCTGTGTCTCGGAGAACTTGTGTGCCCGACGAAGGTGGGCTAGCCTGTTGTCATTTTCTGTGTTTATCGATACTAGGTAAAAGCCAGCGTAACGTTCTTTGAAAAATATAGCCTCGTATGGGTTTCTGATAGCGTCAATAACAATGAAGCAAGACTCATTGTTCTTTCTTGCTATATGATGGGCGGACTTGATTATTTTATTGATTGTTCTTGGAAAGTGGAAAACCTTAGAGTCGTCAAATTTAGCGCTATTTGCCTGACCGGAAGCTCGGATGTT
Organism: Pseudomonas sp. GD04058; assembly: GCF_029836855.1. Lineage (NCBI taxonomy): Bacteria > Pseudomonadati > Pseudomonadota > Gammaproteobacteria > Pseudomonadales > Pseudomonadaceae > Pseudomonas > Pseudomonas sp. GD04058. The sequence goes on along the minus strand of NZ_JAOECN010000091.1, from coordinate 125 downwards.
GTCGCCAGCGCGCTGGTATGTTTTTGTATATGCATCAATTGAAATCTTTTTTAAAGCGTCTCTTAGCTTGTTTGAGAAAATAGGTAGTTTCTCGAAATAAAGATTAAATGCGAATTCTTGCTTGA
>NZ_JAOECN010000009.1:0-197370 GCF_029836855.1 Pseudomonas sp. GD04058 | reverse complement strand
GAACAACATCAATGCACTGACCTTTTCCCCGAAGGCAAATGCCCCAACCGCTCCGTCAGCCGCAGTCGCTGGATCGGGTCATCGGTCAGCAGCAATGCATGCTCCAGGTCATGACGCTCGGCCTGCGGGCAATCCAGATGCTGGTAGAGCGTGGCCCGGGCCAGGTAATCGCTGGCCAGTGGCGCTCCGAGCTCCATTACCCGCTCGGCATCCCTCAGCGCTGCGATATCGTCGCCGTGGGTCGAATGCAACTGCCGCAGATTGCGCGATAGCCGCTGGATCATCTCCCGCGCACTGGCCGTTTTCAGATGCTCGGCGGTCAACGGCACTTGCGGGCCGAACTGGCGCCCCAGCAATTCCCGGCAATCGGCCGGATACAAGCGCCGGCCGCCACAGGGGTCGAGCAGATGGTCTGCACCCGGTACGCGCAAGAGGAAATGTCCCGGGAAATTCACCCCTTCCAACGGAATCGACAACCCCCGCGCCAGCTCGAGGCTGAGCAGGGCCAGGGCCAGCGGCTGGCCGCGACGACGTTGCATGAGTTGATCGAGCAGTGCCGCCTGGGGCCGCAAGGGGTGGTATTCGTCTTCCTGGAAACCCATCGAGCACAGCTTGCGCAGCAGTGGCTGGGCCAGCTCGTTCAGCGGCAGCAGCGGCAGGTCATTGCTGACCTCATGCTGCAGCTCGCGCAGCCCGCGCATCACCTGCGCCGGATCGACCTTGGCGTCATGCTCGGCAGCCACCCACAATCCGGCTTCGAACAAGGCCGGGGGTGTGCGTTCCAGACAGGCCAGGCAGGCGTGGCGTGGGTTCATGGCGATCTCCGTCGAGAGCTTCTGTTTTAGCCCTGGCACGGCGTTTCGTCCAGTGCTGCGGCAGCCATCGAGGGCACACCTATACTGGATGCAGCACTGTTCAAGAGGGGCCGCTGATGTTCGCTCTCATGCAAAGCACCCGCACTCGATCACTGCACCTGTGCACCGACCCGGCCACCGGCCTCAAGGCGGTGATCGCCATCCACAACGAGCAACTGGGCCCGGCCCTGGGTGGTTGTCGCTACCTGGCCTACCCGGACGACAACAGCGCCATGAGCGATGCCATCCGCCTGGCCCAGGGCATGACCTACAAGGCCGCCCTGGCCGGCTTGCCGCTGGGCGGGGGCAAGGCGGTGATCATCCGCAATCCCCATGTGGAAAATCGCGCCGCGCTGTTCGAAGCCTTCGGCCGTTTCATCGAGTCCCTCGAAGGCCGCTATATCACCGCCATCGACAGCGGCACCTCGACCCTCGACATGGACTGCATCGCCCAGTCCACCCGGCACGTCACCAGCACCACCCGCGCCGGCGACCCCTCGCCGCATTCGGCGATGGGCGTGTTCGCCGGCATTCGCGCCACGTCCATGGCACGCCTGGGCAGCGACAACCTGGAGGGCTTGCGAGTGGCCGTGCAAGGGCTGGGCAATGTCGGCTATGCGCTGGCCGAACAGCTGCATGCGGCGGGCGCCGAGCTGCTGGTCAGCGACCACGACCAGGGCAGGGTGCAACTGGCGATGGAACAATTCGACGCCCAGCCCGTGGCTGCCGAAGCGATGGTAGGCACCCCTTGCGATATCTTCGCGCCGTGCGGCCTGGGCTCGATCCTCACCGGGCAAAGCGTGATGCAACTGCGCTGTGCGGCGGTGGCCGGCTCGGCCAACAACCAGCTGACCAGCCTGCAGGTGGCCGACCAACTGGAAAGCCGCGGCATCCTTTATGCGCCGGACTACATCATCAATTCCGGCGGCCTGATCTACGTGGCGCTGACCCATCAGGGCCAGGCACTGCCCGACATCACCGCACACCTGGCGCGGATCCCCAGCCGGTTGACCGAGGTGTTCGCCCACGCCCAGGCGGAAAAACGCTCGCCGGCGCGGGTGGCGGAGCAATTGGCGGAGCGCCTGGTATACGGTAACGCCTAGGGCTCACTCCGCGTCCGCAGGTGCCTCGAGCAGTTCGGACAGGGCATCCGGCTGGCTCTTGAAGGCCTTGGCGAACACGTCGCGGTTCTTCGCCATGTAGATACCGATGTCATCGACCTGCTGTTCGTCCAGCGACGGCACTGCTTTCTTCAGGACTTCAGCCAGCATCTCGGCCAGCTCGAGCATCTTGTCGTGACGGTCTGCTTCGGCTTTATCCATGAACAAACGCTCCAGGTCGCGGCTGCTGCGGTATACCACTTCGACGGCCATTCATCACCTCACGCCTTTTTCGAAATTGAAGGAATACGGAATACTGGGTATTTATACAGTAATCGCCCGGCATTGGATAGTGGCCTTTTTATAGCCCAGATTTTTGCAGGCGGAGGGTGTGCGGGCGTGCCTTGCGGCAATCGGTCGCCTTCTCAAGCGAGGCCGCTGGCCTTTTTACTGCATGCAGGCATAGCCGTCATATGCCGGCAGCATCCTTCTTCCAAGCCGTATCGGGGAATTCGCATCGTGAACATCAAATGGGCTGAAAAACTGCGCAAGGGCCTGCATGGCGGGGCCGACTCGCTGGGCAACCTGTGCGTCGAGGCGTTCCACTACCTGGCCCTGTTCGGGATCGGTGCCATCACCGCCTATGCGGCGGTCGCTACCTTCATCGACATGATCGGCAAGGGCGGGGTCAGCGTCGACGACATCCTGCTGCTGTTCATCTACCTGGAGCTGGGCGCAATGGTGGGGATCTATTTCAAGACCAACCACATGCCGATCCGCTTCCTGCTCTATGTGGCGATCACCGCGCTGACCCGCCTGCTGATCGGTGACGTCTCGCATCACAAGGCACCCGACGAAGGGCTGCTGTACCTGTGCGGCGGTATCTTGCTGCTGTCGTTCTCGATCCTGGTGGTGCGTTATGCATCGTCGCGCTACCCGTCGAGCCGGGCGATCGATGCCAGCGGCAAGGATGTGGAGGAAGGCAGGTAGTTTTGCTTTGTTCTTGAGGGCCCTATCGCCGGCAAGCCAGCTCCCACAGGTTCAGCACAGATCTTGAGATTTGTGCAGTACCTGTGGGAGCTGGCTTGCCAGCGATGAGGCCCGCGAAAACAACAGAGAATCCTGCCCTTTATAACCAATCGATCTGCAAGATTTTCCCGCCTCATTCCACAAAGGGGGTATCCGCCATTTCAGGACCCCCTTCATGCCCCATTACCTCGACGACGCCCAGCGCGATGAAGTGCTGCGCCTGCACGCAAGCTTCCTCGGGCGCAGCGAGTGGCCGACCTGGCTGCTGCTGACAGGGGCCTACGCCGGCTGGTTCGCCCTGTTGCTGGGCAGTTCGTTGCTCGGCGCCGGGCTCACCACGGTGCTGCTGATCCCGCTGCTGGTGCTCTGGCTGTCTTTGCAACATGAGCTGCTCCACGGCCATCCGACCCGCGTCCTCTGGCTGAACAAGCTGCTCGGCTACGCGCCGTTCGCCGTCTGGTACCCCTATACCCTGTATCGCGACAGCCATCTGCTGCATCACCGCGACGAAGATCTCACCCTGCCGGGCCGCGACCCCGAAAGCCGCTACCTCGGCCAACAGGCCTGGCAACGCACCGGGAAGACCAACCGGGCCCTGCGCTGGCTCGACAAGACCGTTCCCGGACGCCTGCTGACCGGCGCTCCGCAAGCCCTGTTCGGCCTTGCCCGGGAACAACTCACCCGCCTGAAACAGGGTGACCGCCAGGCCTGGCGCATGTGGCTGACGCACGGTTTCTGCACACTGTTGATGTTTGCCTTCATCGCCAAATACAGCGCCCTGTCCATTGCCCAGTATGTGTTCCTGGCCAGCGTGCCGGCGTTGTCCGTGGCCATGCTGCGATCCTTCTACGAGCACCGTCCCGCCGAACGCCCGGAGCAACGCACTGTCCTCAACGAAGCCGGCTGGCCCTGGACCTGGCTGTTCCTGCACCTCAACCTGCACCTGGTGCACCACGACCTGCCAGGCCTGCCGTGGTATTTCCTGCCAACCGTCTACCGCCAGCGTCGCGAGCAATGGCTGGCGCGCAGTGGCGGCTATCTGGTGCACGGCTATGGCGAGCTGATCCGCGCGCACAGCCTGCGTCCCATCGACAGCCCCGAACATCCTTTCGCCTGACCCGGAGTGCCCATGGCCTACGCCGAACTGCTGATGTACGTGGCCCCCTCGCGGGTTCGCGTGGCCAGCGAATCCTGGCTGCAACACACGCTGGACCTGCTTGGTGCGGTACGTGAGGACGCCATTGCCCTCGACCTGCCCACCCTGTGGCAATCGCCGAACCTGTTGTTCGCCCAGACCTGCGGCTACCCGCTGATGACCCTGCTGCGCGGCAAGGTCCGGGTCATTGGCCGCCCGGTCTACGAACTGCCCCACGCCAGCGCCGGCAACCATTGCAGCCTGCTGGTGGTGCGCGAAGACGATCCGCGTTGCGCGCTGGCCGACTTCTTCGACAGCCGCGGCCTGCTCAACAGCCCCGACTCCAATTCCGGCATGAACCTGTTGCGCCATCGCCTCGCGCCCTTGCAGCGGGACAACCGGTTTTTCTCCGCCATCCAGTACACCGGCGGCCACCGCAACAGCCTCAAGGCCCTGAAGACAGGGCAGGGCGATCTGGCGGCGATCGACAGCATCACCTGGGATTACCTCGCCCGCGACCACAACGAGGAAGTCAGCGGCCTACGTATCCTCGATGTCAGTGCGCCGAGCCCGACCTTGCCCTTCATCGGCCCGGCCCACCTCGACGAGACCGGCGCCGAACGCATCCGCCAAGCGCTGAACCAGACGCTGCACGCGTTCGCCGACACCTTGGCGATCCGCGAAGTCCTGCCTGCCAGCGAAGCCGATTACCAGATCCTGCTCGACTACGAGCACGATGCCGCTAATTTCAAATTCGAATAATCGAATGCTTTTTAAATATTTTTAAAGCATAAGCCCTCCCTCTAGCATGGCGTCACCGGACCACCGGACATCTCTAGCAATCCTCCTTCTGGAGTCATTCATGTCCGGTCTCGACCACGCCCACCGCGAATACGTGGGCTCGCTGTTCCGCAACCATTACCAGTGGCTGTGCCTGCGCCTGCGCCGACACCTGGGCGATGGTGGCGCGGAAGACATCGCCGCCGACACCTTCGTGCAGTTGCTCAGTGCTCCGGTCGCCGAGCCGATCCGCCAGCCGCGGGCGCTGCTGACCACCATTGCCCAGCGCCTGATGTACCAGCTCTGGCGTCGCCGCGACCTGGAGCGCGCCTATCTCGATGCCCTGCACCTGGACGACGAGGCGCAGGCACCTTCGCCGGAAGAATTGGCGCAGATGCTCGAAGCCCTGCAGATCATCGACGGATTGCTCGACGGCCTGCCGGCCAAGGTCAAGGCGACCTTCCTGCTGTCCCAGGTCAACGGCCTGACCTACCCGGAAATCGCCGCGCAACTGGGCATCTCGCAACGCTCGGTGAGCGACTACATGGCCAAGGCCATCCACCGTTGTCTCAAGGCCAGCCTGGAGTGATATGAGCGCCGAACAGGAACGCCTGCTCGAACAGGCCACCCGCTGGATCGTCCTGCTGCGTTCAGGCCAGGCCAGCGATACGGAGCGCCAGGCTTTCCTGGCCTGGCGTGCCCGTGATCCGCGCCATGAAGAACTCTGCCTGCGCCTGGAGCGCACCCTCGGCGTGTTCCAGGTGCCGATTGCCCAAGGTATTGATGGCGGTGTCCTGCAACGGGCGCTGGATGCGCCGTCGAGCCGGCGCAAGGTGTTGCAGCGAGCCTTGCTCGGAGCCGGTCTGATGATCGGCGGAAGCTGGAGCCTGACGCCAACATTCGATTCGCTGAGTGCTGATTTTTCCACAGGCATCGGCCAGCGCCAGACCGTGCAGTTGGACGACGGCAGCGAACTGGTACTCAACGCGCAAAGCGCCGCCGATGTGCAATTCGACAGCCAGCGCCGCTTGTTGAAATGGCGGGGTGGGGAAGGGTTGCTGCAGGTGGCCGCCGACCACCGCCCCTTCATCCTGCAAACCAGTGGTGGCGAGGTGTATGGCCGCGATGCGCGGATTCTCCTGCGTGATCGCGACAGCCAGTGCCGGGTCGGCGCCATGCAGGCGCCGCTGCAGATCGTCACCCGTGGTGGCGACCGCCTGCAGTTGCAGCCCGGCCAGGAGGTCACTTTCGACCGCTTGCGTTTCGGCAGGGTCCAGGCCCTGCGCAGCGGTGACAGCGCCTGGGTCAATGGCCTGCTGGAGGTACGCGGCAGCCCGCTGAGCGAAGTGATCGAGGCCCTGCGCCCTTATCGGCATGGGGTGCTGCGCCTCGACCCGGCCATCGCCGATCTGCGGGTCAGCGGCCTGTACCGCCTCGACCAGAGCGATGTAGTCCTCGAAGCCCTCAGCCGTACCTTGCCGATTCGCATCAATCGACGCAGCGATTACTGGGTCACGCTGACGGCGGCATAAGCCCATAACCAAACGATCTGCAAGATTTCCCTGGCCCGCGCCACACCCTTCCCGCAAGCGTTGCCGAGGGAGCAGCGCGGTTTGGATTCCGTGGGGGGAATCGTTGTGCGCAAGAATCAATACAACACGCAACGCAACAAGACATCCGTGGCCATCGCCTTCAGCCTGCTGCTGGGCGGTGCGGCCTTCGCCGACGAAGCGCGCCAGGCCTGGCATCTCGAATCCGGCCCGCTGGACGAGGTACTGCTGAACATCAGCCGGCAGAGCGGCCAGGTGATTTCCTTCACGCCGGAGCTGGGGCGTTATTCCTCGGCGCGGGTCGACGGCAACCTGTCCGCGGCCCAGGCCATCGAGGCGGCGCTGCAGGGAACCGGGCTGGCCCTGGAAGTCAGCCCGACCGGCGCTTTCATCATCAAGGACAAGGCTGAATCGTCGTCGGCGACCGGCACTGCCAGTGCCAGCCGGATCGCCAACCGCGAAACCTCCGCCGCCAGCGTGCCGACCCTGGATCGCGTGGTCGCCCTCGGCACCCGCCGCAGCGACGCCACCGCCCTGACCAGCGCCGCGCCGGTGGATGTGATCAACAGCGAGGAACTGGTGCAGACCGGCGCCACCACACTTAACCAGGCGCTGTTCCAACTGCTGCCCTCGTTCAACTTCCCGCAGAACCAGAGTGCAACCCGCGGGCAGAACCCCAAGGGCGCCTCGCTGCGCGGCCTGGCTCCGGACCAGACCCTGGTGCTGGTCAATGGCAAACGCCGGCATGCCTCGGCGGTGGTGAACATTTCCGGCGGCGTGCCGTTCATTGGCGCGCAGCCGGTCGACCTGGACATGATCCCGATCAGCGCCATCGACCATGTCGAGGTGCTGCGTGACGGCGCGTCCGCCCAGTACGGTTCCGACGCGGTGGCCGGGGTGGTCAACATCGTGCTCAAGGAGCGCGACAGCGGCGGCCAGCTCAATACCCAGCTGGGCAAGTACGCCCAGGGCGACGGCTTCAGCAAAAGCGCCGATGGCTGGTACGGCCTGGGCCTGCCGGGGGACGGCTTCCTCACCCTGAGCTTCAACGGGGTCAATACCAAGCCCACCGATATCGGCGACCAGTACCAGGCCGGGGGCGCCTGGCAGGATCCGCGCTGGGGCGGTGCGTCTCGCGACAAGTACAACCTCGCTGCCAACGCCGAGGTCGGCCTGGATGACCAGTGGCGGCTTTACAGCTTCGCCACCTTCGGCCAGGACAAGTCGATCAACAACACGCCGCCGTTGCTGGCGTCCAACCCGAACAACGTCGCCGCGCTGTATCCCGGCGGCACCATTCCCAAGTATCGCTACCGCTACGAAGATGCTTCGTTCACCGTCGGCTCGCGCTTCGAAGACGAGGCCATCGGGCGCTTCGATTTCAGTGCCACCTATGGCCGCGACAAGCATGACGAACTGGCCTTCGATACGGTCAACCCGAGTTACGGCGCCAACAGCCCGACCAAGTTCGATGTCGCGACCCTGGTCAACGAACAGACCAACCTGGGCATCGACTACGCCAGGGACCTGGCCGTGGCCTGGTCGGACAACCCGCTGACCGTCTCCGCCGGCATCGCCTATCGCCACGAGCAATACCGCCTCGAAGATGGCGACTACGACTCCTATTCCTATGGCGGCATCGATGGCGTGCAGGTGGGTGCGGTGCAGGCTTCCGGCCTGATGCCCGACGATGCCGGGACCTACAAGCGTGATGTTGGCGGGGTGTATTTCGGCCTGGAGAACCAGGTCACCGAGAAATTCCAGGTGGGCATTGCCGGGCGTACCGAGCACTACTCGGACTTCGGTTCGGCCACCACCGGCAAGCTCTCGGCGCGCTACGAGCTGACGCCGCAGGTGGGCCTGCGGGCCACGGTCAACAGCGCCTATCGCGCGCCGACCCTGGGCCAGATCGGCACCTCCTGGACCACCACCACCAACGTCGATGTCAACGGCAACCCGGTGCTGACGCGCATCCTTCCTGTCGATCACCCGGCGGCCCAGGCCCTGGGGGCCGAGGCGCTGAAGCCGGAGAAGTCCACCAACTACTCCCTTGGCGTGGTGTTCCGGCCGAGCGAGCAGGCGTCGCTGACCATCGACGCCTACCAGATCACCATCCGTGATCGCCTGCTCTACAGTGGCGGGATTTCCGGCCCGGACGCGGAGCGCATTCTCGCCGCCGCCGGTTACGGCCAGTACAGCTGGGCGCAGTTCATGACCAACGCGGCCAATACCCGCACCCGGGGCGTCGATATCGTCGGCAAGTACAACCTGGATCTGCAGCGCTTCGGCAACCTGGCGTTGTCGGCGGGTTATACCAAGGCGCGTACCACCATCGAATCGGTGAACGCCAACCCCTACGGTTTCGATGTGCTGACCCGCGAGGCACGCGGCTTCCTCGAACACGGTTACCCGGAAGACAAGCTGGTGCTGGGCGCGGTGCACCGCTATGGGCCGTGGACCGTCAGCCTGGCCCAGACCCGTTATGGCGAGTACCGCAAATACGCGGCCTCGGCGGCCAACGCGCAGTACGACCAGACCTTCTCGGCGCAATGGAACACCGACCTGGACGTGAACTACGCGTTTAGCAAGCAACTGAAGCTGTCGGTGGGTGCCAACAACCTGTTCGACAGCAAGCCGGACGATTTCAACCTGCGCCTGCGCCAGACCCCGGGGCAGCAGTACAGCTACCTCGCGCCTTCGGCGCCCGAGGGGGCGTTCTATTACACCAAGCTCACCTACGACTTCTGATCTTCAGTGCCCTTCGGGGCCTCATCGCTGGCAAGCCAGCTCCCACAGTGTGGGAGCTGGCTTGCCAGCGATGAGGCCCTGAGGGACACAGCCGAACCCGAGGCATTAGCATGAAACTCCTGAAAACCCTGTTGGGCACCGCCCTCGTCACCCTCTCGTTGCTCACCCACGCCGCCGACAAACCCCAGCCCATCCACTTCGGCGACATCACCTGGGAAAGCGGCAGCTTCATCACCGAGGTCCTGCGCCTGCTGGTGGAAAAGGGCTACGGCTACACCACCGACACCCTGCCCGGCAGTACCGTCAGCCTCGAAGCGGGGTTGGCGAAAAACGATATCCAGGTGATCGGCGAAGAATGGGCCGGCCGTAGTCCGGCCTGGGTCAAGGCCGAAGCCGAGGGCAAGGTATTCGGGCTCGGCGATACGGTGAAGGGCGCCACCGAAGGCTGGTGGGTCCCGGAATTCGTCATCAAGGGCGACCCCGAGCGCAATCTCCCGGCCCTGGCGCCGGACCTGAAATCGGTTGCCGATCTGCCGCGCTACGCCAAGCTGTTCCAGGACCCGGAATCCCCGGACAAGGGGCGCTTCCTCAACAGCCCCACCGGCTGGACCTCGGAAATCGTCAACAGCCAGAAGCTCAAGGCCTATGGCCTGAACGACAGCTTCGTCAACTTCCGTACCGGCTCCGGTGCGGCGCTGGATGCCGAAGTGGCCTCGTCGATCCGCCGCGGCAAGCCGGTGTTGTTCTACTACTGGTCGCCGACCCCGCTGCTGGGCCGCTACAAGCTGGTGAAGCTGGAAGAGCCGCCATTCGACGCCGAAGCCTGGAAAACCTTGTCCAACGCCAATCATCCCAATCCACGCGGCAGCCGCTCGATGCCGGCACGCCTGGCAATTGGCGTGTCCGCACCTTTCCATGCCCAATATCCGGAGCTGGTGGACCTGTTCGGCAAGGTCGATCTGCCCATCGACCTGCTCAACCAGACCCTCGCCCGCATGAGCGAAAAACGTCTGCCACCTCGCGCTGTTGCCGAGGATTTCCTGCGTGACCATCCGCAGGTCTGGAGCGCCTGGCTGCCAGCCGATGTCGCCGCGAAAGTCAGTGGGAGCCTGTGATGAGCAGCGTGCATGAACCGATCTACATCGATTTTCTGAATGGTCTCGACGTCGCCGAACTGAACCTCGACAACGACGAAATCCTCGCCGCCGTCGAAGCCGGGCTGGCTTTGCAGGGGCAGGGCGAGGCGGTGATCGAGCCACGTACCCACCTGGTTCCCGGTGCCGGGATCAATGGTCATTTCAATGTGCTGCGCGGCGTGCTCGGTGGTGGGATCGGCCGGGCCGGGGTCAAGGTGGTCGGTGATTTCGTCGACAACTATCGCCAGGGCCTGCCGTCGGAGCTGGCGATTCTCAACCTGCTGGACCCAGCCACCGGTGTGCCGAAGGCGATCCTCGATGCCTCGGCGATCACCGATATGCGCACCGGTGCACTGACCGCCATCGGAGCCCGGCACCTGGCCAGGCCCGGCAGCAAGGTGCTGGGGCACATCGGCGCGCGGGGCACGGCGTACTGGAATGTGCGCCTGCTGGATCACCTGTTCGATTTCGACGAGATCCGCGTGCATTCGCGTCGGGTCGAGAGCCGCGAAGCCTTCGCCGAGCGCCTGCGTCGCGACCTGGGCAAACCGGTGGTGGTGACCGAGGACTGGGAGAGCACCGTGCGCGGCGCCGATATCGTGGTCGAAGCATCGCGGCTGGAACGGCCCGAGCCGTTGTTGCGCACCGAGTGGATCGAGCCGGGCGCCTTTGTCGTGCCCTACGGCACCATGAGCGCGGTGGAGCTGTCGCTGACCGACATCATGGACAAGCTGGTGGTGGACGATTGGGGACAATGCAAGGGTGGGCAGTTCGGCTCGCTGCGTGCCCATGTCGAGGCAGGGCGGCTGAGCGCGCAGACCTTGCATGCCGAACTCGGGCAGATCGTCGCCGGGCTGAGGCCGGGGCGCGAGCATCCGGACGAGACCATCCTGTTCTGGCATCGCGGCTTGAGCCTGAGCGATATCGCCCTCGGCCATGCCTTGCTGGACAAGGCCCGGCACTTGGGGATCGGCCAGCGGTTGCGTTGGGCATGAGGCCCATCGAGCGTTTGCTGGCGGTGGTGGATGGCGAGGTGTCGGCGCGACTGGATGAAGGCATGCGAGGGCGCATCGACGCCGGGCATGCCTTGTTGCTGGAACTGATCGCAGCGGGTGCGCCCATCTATGGTGTGACTACCGGGCTGGGGGCTGCGGTGGATCACGCGCAGGGCGATGCCGGGTTCCAGCAGCGCATTGCTGCCGGCCGGGCGGTGGGTGTGGGGCGGCTGGCGTCGCGGCGGGAGGTACGGGCCATTATGGCGGCGCGGCTGGCCGGGCTGGCCCTGGGGCGATCGGGCATTTCTCTCGCCAGTGCCTTGGCGCTCGGGGATTTCCTGGATCACGGCATTCACCCCGAGGTGCCGTTGCTCGGCTCGCTTGGGGCAAGTGACCTGGCGCCCCTGGCCCATGTGACCCTGGCTTTGCAGGGGCAGGGCTGGGTCGAGTATCACGGCGAGCGCTTGCTGGCGGCTGAAGCCTTGCAGCGGGCCGGGCTGACGCCGTTGGTGCCACGGGACAAGGACGGTCTGGCGCTGGTTTCGGCCAACTCGGCAAGTATCGGGCTGGGAGCCTTGCTGGTCAGCGAGACGCAGCGGTTGCTGGATCGGCAGCGGGGTGTGCTGGCGTTGTCCTGCGAAGGCTATCGCGCTGGCGTGGCACCGTTTCAGGCGGCGCACTTGCGGCCCGCGCCGGGGCTGGTGGAGGAATCGAAAGCCTTGTTGGCCTTGCTCGAAGGCGGTGAGCGGCAGGCGCGGCGATTGCAGGATCCGTTGAGCTTTCGCTGTTCCACGGTGGTGCTGGGGGCGGTACGTGATGCACTGGCGCGGGCCCGGGACATCGTCGTGATCGAGCTGCAGAGCGGGGCGGATAACCCGGCGCTGGTAGTGGAAAGCCGTGAGGTGCTGGTGACGGCGAACTTCGACAGTACCCATCTGGCGCTGGCATTCGAAGGTTTGGGGCTGGCCTTGAGCCGGCTGGCGGTCGCCAGTGCCGAGCGGATGGCGAAGCTCTTGTCGCCTGGGTCCAGCGAGTTGCCGCACTCCTTGAGTCCGCGTCCGGGCAGTGTCGGGCTGGCGGCCTTGCAGCGCACGGCTGCGGCGCTGGTGGCGGAGATCGTGCACCTGGCCAATCCATTGCCGGCGCTCAGCGTGCCGGTGGCGGACCGGGTCGAGGATTACGCGGGGCAGGGGCTGGCTGTGGTGGAGAAGACTGCGCGGCTGGTGCAACGGGTGGCGTGGCTGGTCAGGATCGAGGCGGTGGTGGCGGCGCAGGCGGTGGATTTGCGGGACGGGATCACGCTGCGTTCGGAGGCGGCTGGGATCTACCGGCAAGTCAGGCGGGTGGTGACGTTCGTGGAGGAGGACAGGGCCATCGATGTGACCGGGGAATTCTGGGGCCGCTAGCGCGGCCCAATCGCTGGCAAGCCAGCTCCCACAGGTTTGATGTAGGGCTTCAGATCTGCGCGGACCCTGTGGGAGCCCGCTTGCCAGCGATGAGGCCCCAACGGCCACCGCCATGGCGCTCGGTCATCGCCGCCAGGATATCCACCGCGCTATGCCCCTGCTCGATGGCAATCCCGAACCTGATGCTGTCGATCAACCGCTCCAGCCGTTTCGGGCAATCTCGTTGCTCCCGGCTGATCAAGCGCTTGGCGACCACGCGCCCGTGTTCATTGGACAGGGTCAGCATGATGCTGCCGTCCAGGCGTTCGATGCTGAGGTTGACCCGGTACTCGTCCGAGAAGGCATCGCTGATCTGCTGAAAGGGATTGTGCATGGTGCTCACCTGACAAGGACATGCATCGATTGACTAAGCGCTCGATGGGTAGTTCCAAAGGGTTGCAAGGCCCGGGCCGAGTGGTCATGTCAGTTCACAGATCTTTCGGTGCACACTTGTGGGAGCTGGCTTGCCAGCGATGAGGCCCGAAAGATCGCCATCAATGCCCGGTAGCCCCCACCAGCACCGGGCACCCCACCTGATCGATCACCTTCCCGCTCACCGACGGATCCAGCAACCGCCCCAGCCGCGACAGGTGCCGGTGGCCCATGACGATCAACTCCACACCTAGCTCCCGCGCGGTACCAACGATCGCCGCCACCGGCTCGCCGGTCACCAGGCTGCCGGTGCAATCGTCGAACCCAGCCTCGCGCAGCGCCTTGACCGCCTCGCCGACCGCCCGCTCGGCCAATTGCTGTTCATCGCAGGCCGCCGGGTATTCCTCCAGCTCGCCCCGGGTGTAAGGCGCGGGATGATCATGCACCGCAAAGGTGCTGTCGATCGCCAGCAGCACATGCAGACGGTGCAGTTCAGGGCGGCAGTAGTGGCGCGCCAGGTCAAGCAGGGTGCTGCAGGCGGGGGAGGCATCAATGGCGATCAGTACCGGACTGGACATGCGGATTCCTTGGAAAGGAGCAGGAAACGGCATTCTCCGCCCATCGCCGCGCTCCGATAAATGGCCTGCCATGCACTGGAATGTTGCGTCCGGCGCAATCCAGCGAGCTGTTAAGATCGCGTTTTCATCACGACAAACGGAAGCCGGCATGCAACTCCCGGACATGAACCTGCTGGTCGCCCTCGACGCCCTGCTCGACGAGGGCAGCGTGGTTGGCGCCGCCCAGCGCATGAACCTGAGCCCGGCGGCCATGAGCCGTACCCTGGGGCGTATTCGCGAAGCCCTGGGTGATCCGATCCTGGTCCGTGCCGGTCGCGGCCTGGTGCCGACTCCACGAGCGCTCGCGCTCCAGGAGCAGGTGCGGGGCCTGGTGGAGCAGGCTGGCCAGGTCTTCCGTGGCGGCGACGAGGTGGACCTGCCCAACCTCGACCGCGCCTTCAATATCCGCACCAACGACCTGTTCATCGCCCTCTATGGTGCACAACTGCTGCGCGCCATGCACGAACAGGCACCGCGCACCGTGCTGCGCTTCGTTCCGGAAAGCGGCGGCGACGACGACGCGGTGCTGCGTGACGGGCGCACCGACCTGCTCATCAGCTCAAGCATCGAGCTTGGACCGGAGATCAAGGTGCAGAGCCTGTTCAACACCATCTACGTCGGCCTGGCGCGACGTGACCACCCGATCTTCGACAAGGAGATCACGCCCGAGACCTTCGCTGCCTATCCGCAGATCAGCGTGTCGCGCCGTGGCCGGGCCAACGGGCCGATCGATGTCGAGCTGGCCAATTACAAGGTGCAGCGGCGAGTGGCGCTGATTACCCCGAGCTTCCACTCGGCGATGTTCTCCTTGCCGGCTTCGGACCTGATCCTGCCGATGCCGGCCAACATCCTCAACAGCGTACACCGGCTTGGCTTGCCGCTGCGCTCCTTCGAGATTCCGCTGCCGATGGAGCGGGTGACAGTGATGCAGGCCTGGCATCCACGCTTTCATAACGACCCCGCCCACCGCTGGCTGCGCCAGACTCTGAAAACCTGCTGTGAAGTGGACCCATGAGCCTCGGATTGCGTTTAGTGCAATCGTAAACTGCCCATAAGTCAGTTTTCGTCAGTAGTCAGGGTTTTTAAACTCCCTCCAGCCAATTTGTTGCTGGAGATTTCTGATGACGTCCCTGTCCGCGCCCCTTGCTGCGCCAGTCGCCCCCCAGGCGGCCGCACCCGCGCAGCCGGCGTTCGGCCTGCGGGTCGTGGTCGGGCTGTTCGGCGTGTTGCTGGCGGTGCTATGCGCCGGGCTCAACGAGATGGTGACCAAGATCTCCCTCGCGGATATTCGTGGTGCCATGGGCATCGGTGCCGACGAAGGCGCCTGGCTGGTGGCGGTATATGCCGCTGCCTCGGTGTCGGCCATGGCCTTTGCGCCCTGGCTGGCGACTACCTTCTCTCTGCGCCGTTTCACGATGTCGGCCATCGGTGTGTTCGCCGTCCTCGGTTTGCTCCAGCCCTACGCCCCGGACCTGTACAGCCTGATGCTGCTGCGCATCGTCCAGGGCCTGGCCTCGGGAGCGCTGCCGCCGATGCTGATGAGCGTGGCCCTGCGCTTCCTGCCGCCGGGGATCAAGGTCTATGGCCTGGCCTGCTATGCCCTCACCGCCACCTTCGGCCCCAACCTTGGTACGCCGTTGGCCGGACTGTGGACCGAATATGTCGGCTGGCAGTGGTCGTTCTGGCAGATCATCGTGCCGTCGTTGCTGGCGATGTTCTGTGTCGGCTGGGGCCTGCCCCAGGACCCGCTGCGCCTGGAACGCTTCCGCCAACTGGACTGGCGCGGCGTGCTGCTCGGCCTGCCGGCCATCAGCTCGCTGGTCCTTGGCCTGAGCCTGGGCGACCGCTGGGGCTGGTTCGATTCGCCGCTGATCTGCTGGCTGCTCGGCGGCGGCCTGGTGCTGCTGGTGCTGTTCATGTTCAACGAATGGTCCGAGCCGCTGCCGTTCTTCCAGTTGCGCATGCTGGGCCGGCGCAACCTCAGCTTCGCCCTGGTGACCCTGGCCGGGGTGCTGATCGTGCTCTCGGCGGCGATCAGCATTCCCTCGGCTTACCTGGCCCAGGTCCAGGGTTATCGCCCGGCCCAGACCAGCCCGCTGATGCTGCTGGTGGCCATGCCGCAACTGATCTCGCTGCCGCTGGTGGCGGCGCTGTGCAATATTCGCGCAGTGGATTGCCGCTGGGTCCTGGCGTGCGGCCTGGGGCTGCTGGCCCTGGCCTGCCTCGGTGGCACCCAGCTGACGTCGGCGTGGATCCGCGACAACTTCTATGTCCTGCAACTGCTCCACGTGTTCGGCCAGCCGATGGCCGTGCTGCCGCTGCTGATGCTCTCCACCAACGGCATGAGCCCGCAGGAAGGGCCGTTCGCCTCGGCCTGGTTCAACACGGTGAAGGGCCTGGCGGCAGTGGTCGCCGGTGGCCTGCTGGATGCCCTCGGCACCCTGCGCCGGCATTTCCACTCCACCCACCTCAGCGACAGCCTGGGCAACGCGCCCTTGCTCGACGACAGCGCCGCCGGCCTTGCCGGGCGCATCCATGAACAGGCCCTGGTACTGACCTCGGCCGACCTGTACCTGGTCATGGCCTGCATCGCCGTGGCCCTGATCTGCCTGATTCCTTTCGTGCCTACACGGGTCTACCCACCGCGCGCGGTGGCCTGAGCCCGGATGAATTCGAGATTTGCCGACATGACCCCTACCCGCAAGAACATCCTTATCGGCTCGGTGCTCGCCATCGCCGTCCTCGCAGCCCTCGGCGGCCCGCACCTGCTGGGCAGCGACCAGCGGCAGAGCACCAACGATGCCTATGTCAGTGCCGACTACACCGTGGTCGCGCCCAAGGTGGCCGGTTTCATCAAGCAGGTGCTGGTCGAAGACAACCAGCAGGTCCAGGCCGGGCAACTGCTGGCGACCCTCGACGACCGCGATTACCAGGCTGCCCTCGATGCGGCCCGGGCGCAGTTGCTGGTGGCCCGGGCGCAAAGCGCCGATGCCCGTGCCACGCTCGAGCGCCAGGCTTCGCTGATTGCCCAGGCCGAAGCGGCGGTCAAGGCGGCGCAGGCGGAAGCGGCCTTCGCCGATCATGAAACCACCCGCTACAGCCGTCTGGCCGAGCAGGGCGCCGGTACCGTGCAGAATGCCCAGCAGGCGCGCAGCCGCGTGGACCAGGCCCGTGCCCGCCTGGCCAACGCCCAGGCCGCCTTGCTGGCGACCCGCAAGCAGGTGGATATCCTCGAAGCCCAGGTAGCCAGCGCCGACGGCCAGCTCAAGCGGGCCGAAGCAGGTGTGGAAAAGGCCAACCTGGACCTGTCCTACACCCGCATCGTCGCTCCGGTGGACGGCATGGTCGGCGAGCGTGCATTGCGCGTCGGTGCCTACGTCAACCCGGGAGCGCGCCTGCTCTCGGTGGTGCCGCTGGACCGCGCCTATGTCGTCGGCAACTTCCAGGAAACCCAGCTGACCCATGTCCAGCCCGGCCAGCCGGTGAGCATCAGTGTCGATACCTTTGCCGGCGAAACCCTGCGCGGCCATGTGCACAGCATCGCACCGGCCACCGGGGTGACCTTCGCCGCGGTCAAGCCTGACAACGCCACGGGCAATTTCACCAAGGTGGTCCAGCGCATTCCGGTGAAGATCGTCTTCGACGCAGACCAGCCGCTGCTGGAGCGCCTGCGGGTAGGCATGTCGGTCGAGGCGGTGATCGACACCCGGGGCGATACCCTGGGTGGCAAGGAGGTCAGCGCGCGATGAGCCACCTGTTTCGCTTGACTCCGATCGTGTTCGGCGTACTGCTCGCCGGCTGCACCTTGGGCCCGGATTTCCAGCGTCCCGACAGCCAGGCACCACAGCAGTGGACGCCCTTGCAAGGCGAGGCGGCGGCCAGCCGGCCGACTGCCGAGCCGTTGGAGCTGCGCTGGTGGGAGAATTTTCACGATGCCCGCCTCAGTGCCTTGATCGAGAAGGTCGCGGCCAACAACCTCGACCTGCGCATGGCCAGCGCGCGCCTGCTGCAAAGCCGTGCCTTGCGCAGCAGCATCGCCGCCGATGAAACACCATCGCTGGGCTTCAGCGGCGGCTACAGCCGGGCGCGCAATAGTGCCGAGGGGCTGAACGATCCGTCCGGGAATTCAGGCAAGGCCGCCTACAACCTTTGGCAGGGCGACCTGGTCGCTGGTTGGGAGCTGGATCTGTGGGGCCGGGTACGACGTCAGGTCGAGGCGGCCGATGCTGGCGTGGAGGTGGCCGAGAACGACCGTCGCGGCGTGTTGCTGGCGTTGCTGGCGGAGACTGCGGGCGACTACATCCAGCTGCGCGCGGTGCAGCATACCCTGGCGGTGACTCGCGACAACCTGAAGGTCGCCCGGCACAGCCTCAAGCTGTCCAATGACCGTCAGGCCCAAGGGGTCGCTACCCGTCTCGATGTGGCCCAGGCCAGTGCCCAGGTGGCTTCCATCGAGGCGCGCTTGCCGACGCTTGAAGCGCGCCAGGCCGACCTGATCAACGCCATCGGCCTGCTCGCCGCCGAACCCCCGCGCACCCTGCAAGGCGAGCTGCTGGAAAACGCCGAACTGCCCGCGCCGCAGCAGCGCTTCGCGATCGGCGTGCCGTCGCAACTGGCCGAGCGCCGGCCGGATATCCGCCAGGCCGAGGCCCGCCTGCATGCCGCCACGGCCAGCATCGGCGTGGCCAAGGCGGACTTCTACCCGAGTATTCGCTTGTCCGGGAGTTTCGGTTTCCAGGCCATGCAACTGAGTGATTTCGGCGCCTGGGACTCACGGCGCTTCGCCATCGGTCCGCAGATTTCCCTGCCGCTCTTCGAAGGCGGGCGCCTGAGCGGTGTGCTCGAACTGCGCGAGGCGCAGCAGCAGGAAGCGGCGCTGAACTACCGCAAGGTGGTGCTCGGCGCCTGGCATGAAATCGACGATGTGCTACGCCTTTACAACGCCAGTCAGTTGCGTCGCGACCATCTCGCCGAGGCGGTCAGGCAGAACCGCATCGCGCTGGACACGGCACAGCGGCAGTATGTCGAAGGCGCGGTGGATTTCCTCAATGTGCTGACCGTGCAAGGGGCATTGCTCGCCAGCGAGGAGCAGTGGATCGACAGCTCGGCGGCGGTGTCGCAGGCGCTGGTGGGGTTGTACAAGGCGTTGGGTGGTGGCTGGCAGGCGTTCGATCTGGCGGAAACACCCCAATTGACCAAACACCCCTGAACCCTGTGGGAGCTGGCTTGTCGGGCCGCCGAACCGCAGCTCCCACAGTGACCGAGTTGCTCTTTAGGTTTATTTAACTCCAGGAGGCACACATGCAAATCTCCCTCAACGGCAAGCGCGCCATCGTCAGCGGCTCCACTGCCGGCATCGGCCTGGCCATCGCCATCGGCCTGGCCGAGGCGGGTGCCGAGGTGGTGCTCAACGGGCGCAGCCAGGCCCGGGTCGACCAGGCCCTGAAGCAGGTCCGCGACAAGGTTCCGGCAGCCCGCATCATCGGCGTCGCCGCCGACCTCGGCACGGCCGAAGGCGCCCGCCTGCTGTTCGAGCAGGTGCCGCAGACCGATATCCTGGTCAACAACCTCGGCATCTTCGAGCCCAAGGGGTTCTTCGAGACCAGCGATGAAGAGTGGCAGCGCTTCTTCGAGGTCAACGTGCTCAGCGCGGTGCGCCTGTCACGGCATTACGCCCCAGGCATGAAGGCGCGCAATTGGGGGCGTGTGCTGTTCCTTTCCAGCGAATCGGCGCTGCAGATCCCGACCGAGATGGTGTATTACGGCACCACCAAGACCGCCTTGCTGGCGGTGTCCCGCGGCCTGGCTGAAACCCTGGCGGGCACCGGGGTTACGGTGAATGCCGTGCTGCCGGGGCCGACCCGTTCGGAAGGTGTGGGGGATTTCTTCGGACAGATGGCCAAGGACCAAGGCGTGTCGACGGCGGAACTGGAAGCCAGCTTTATCGCCGAGCACCGGCCCAGCTCGATCATCCAGCGCCTGGCGACGGTGGAGGAAGTGGCGAATTTGGTGGTGTATCTGGCGTCTAAGCAGGCCAGTGCCACCACCGGCGCGGCGATGCGGGTGGATGGCGGGGTGGTGCGGTCGATAGCCTGATTTTTGCGGTGTTCTTGCGGGCCTCATCGCTGGCAAGCCAGCTCCCACAGGGATCGCGTAACCTGTGGGAGCTGGCTTGCCAGCGATGAGGCCCTGGAGGTCACAAGGTTCTGTTGAGCCCAAACTTCTTCTTCAGTACTCCCTGCAACAACCGCGAAGGCAACAGGTTCGCCATCAGCGGCAACGCCCGGCTGCCATTGCCCAGCCTGACCAGCCCCGGCACCGGTGTCTTGCGCACCGCCGCCAGTACACCGGCAGCGAACTCGCTGGCCGGTGTCGGCCGGTCCTGCGAGGCACGCGCCCGTGCCCGAATATTCTCGCGCAATGGCCACCAGGCCGATTCCGGTGTCAGCACCTGCTCTGCCTCATGCCCGGCATTGCTGGCGAAACTCGACTGGATCGCCCCCGGTTGCACTTCCATCACCCGGACGCCGAATGGCGCCAGTTCCAGGCGCAGGGCATCGCTCAGGGCATGTACCGCGGCCTTGGATGCGCAATAGGCGCCGGCGAAGGGCGTTACCAGTACTCCGGAGACACTGCCGATATTCACCACCAACCCGCGCGCGCGACGCAGCGCCGGGAACAGCGCGCGGGTCACCCCGACCACGGCGAAGACATTGGTCTCGAACTGCCGCTGCATGGCTTCGATCCCGCCATCCAGCAACGGGCCCATGGCGCCATAGCCGGCGTTGTTGATCAGCAGGTCAAGGCCGCCATGCTCGGTGTCGATGGCTTCGGCCAGTTGTTGCAGCGCCTGGGCATCATTGACATCCAGCGGCCAGGCGCGGAAACCGACGCTGGCGAGTTTTTCCACATCCCCGGCCTTGCGCGCGGTGGCCCAGACCGTGTAGCCAGCATCGCGGAACGTGTCGGCGAGGGCGCGGCCGATGCCGCTGGAGCAACCGGTGATCAGGGCGACAGGCATGGTGGGCGGTCCTTCGTGACAGGGAGAAGAGCCCGATCATACCGGTTCATCCGCATCATGC
Organism: Pseudomonas sp. GD04058; assembly: GCF_029836855.1. Classification (NCBI taxonomy): domain Bacteria; kingdom Pseudomonadati; phylum Pseudomonadota; class Gammaproteobacteria; order Pseudomonadales; family Pseudomonadaceae; genus Pseudomonas; species Pseudomonas sp. GD04058. Next base: position 176,527 of record NZ_JAOECN010000009.1, on the reverse strand, counting down.
ACCTCAGTAGAGCAAATGCAGGGCTTTCCTGATCGCCATCATGCTTACCGCGTTGATCACGCTGGGCCGGCAACCCCGGCTTGGCAGCAGAATCTGCGCCGGCAGTTTTTCAATGCCGATGTCGTCCAGCAGACGACTTAGCGTCCGGTTCTGTTCAGGGGAGCCGTAGTCGTCGAGATCGAACTGATAGAAGACGAATTGCGGATAGATCGGCGAATCGCGGCGAACCTCTTCGAGGAGGTCGCGACTGAGGCGGTCGCTGGTCGAGCCGACCAGGATCATGCCCGGGGCGTCGCGTTCGTCGGTTTCCAGCAAGCGCATCAAGGCATCGACTCCGTTCAAATGGCGGACGTCCATGGGCTTTCTCCTTCATGGTGAGTCTTCCTGAGCTAATTGAAGACCCGACGCGCACATCGCGAAACTGACAAAAATGCTAGTTGGCAAAGCTGCCTTGCAGGTGTTCGGCGCGGAATTCGAGGGTTTGCGGGCGATAGCCGGAGCGCAGCGGCGGCAATGGCAGGCAGTCGCTCCAGTCGGCGCCGGCCTGGAGTTCGCCGGGGCCGCGGTAACGCGGCGCGGCGTAGGTGTTTTCGGCAAGATTGACGCTGTCGCCGGGCGCATAGGCGGCGACGCGCCAGCGCAGTTCGGTAAGTGGCACATCATTGCCATTGTTCATGTGTACCCGCAGCGGGCGTCCGGCGGGGCACTCCTGCGGCAGGTAGTCCAGGCGCAGTTCCAGGCGCGCCAGCTGGCGAGCCTCGCGGGTGTCCAGCCACGCCACCCAGCCGCCGACCATCACCAGCCCGAGCAGCGCTGCCAGCGACACCGGCAGTGCCTTGGCCGGGTAACGCAGCAGCAGGACCAGCCAGGTCAGGATAAGCAGGATGCCGATGAACATGATGGATGCCCCGGGAAAGACGATCCTTCGATCCTAACGACAAGGGGCCGGCCTGTCATATGAATGAGCGGGCCGGCCCCTTTCGTTTACCGCTTACTGCGCGATGGTCTTGATCGAAACCCCACGCTCGATCGGCGTGGAGCGCCCGTAGATGTCCTCGAAGCGTTCGATATCGTCTTCGCCCAGGTAGCTGCCGGATTGCACCTCGATGATCTCCAGCGGGATCTTGCCCGGGTTGCGCAGGCGGTGGACGGAGGCGATGGGGATGTAGGTGGACTGGTTTTCGGTGAGCAGGAAGACGTTTTCGTCACAGGTCACTTCGGCAGTGCCGGACACCACGATCCAGTGCTCGGCACGGTGGTGGTGCATCTGTAGCGAGAGGCTGGCGCCGGGCTTGACCGTGATGTGCTTGACCTGGAAACGCCCGCCCATGTCCACCGAGTCGTAGGAACCCCACGGCCGGTATACCTCGCAGTGGGTCTGGGTTTCGCTGCGGCCCTGGGCATCCAGGGTGTTGACCAGTTGCTTGACCCCCTGAACCTTGTCCTTGTGGGCGATCATCATGGCGTCCTTGGTTTCGACGACCACGATGTTCTCCAGGCCGATCACCGAGACCAGCTTGCCGTTGCCGTGGATCATGCAGTTGTGGCTGTCCTGCACCACCACGTCGCCCTTGGTGACGTTGCCGTTGTCGTCCTTGGGGTGCACGTCCCACAGCGACGACCAGCAGCCGACATCGCTCCAGCCGGCGGTCAGCGGCACCACGCAGGCGCGCTGGGTCTTTTCCATCACCGCGTAGTCGATGGAGTTGTCCGGGCAGCAGGCGAAGGTGGCTTCGTCGATGCTCAGGCTGTCGCCGTCCTCCTGGCTGCGCTCGAGGGTCAGCAGGCAGGTGTCGTAGATGTCCGGGTCGTGCTTTTTCAGCTCTTCGAGGAAGCGGCTGGCGCGGAACAGGAACATGCCGCTGTTCCAGAAGTAGCCGCCGCTCTGGACGAATTCGCGGGCGCGCTTTTCATCGGGTTTCTCGACGAACTGGGCGACCCGGCTGATGCCCTCGGGCAGCAGCGCGTCCTGGCTGGAACGGATGTAGCCGTAGCCGGTTTCCGGCTTGGTCGCAGGGATGCCGAACAGCACCATCTCGCCACGTTCGGCGGCCACGGTGGCCAGGGCCAGGGCGCGTTGCAGGGCTTTCTGATCATCGATCACATGGTCGGCCGGCAGCACCAGCATCAGCTCGTCACGGCCTTCATTGACCAGCTTCATGGCGCTCAGTGCCACCGCCGGTGCGGTGTTGCGGCCGAAGGGCTCCATGAGGATGGCCTGGGTCTGCAGGTTCAGGCTTTGCAGTTGTTCGTTGACGATGAAACGGTGGTCCTTGTTGCACACCACGATGGGTGCGTCCATGCCTTCGAAGACCAGGCGCGAGAGGGTTTGCTGGAACAGCGTGTGCTCACCGGTCAGGGCGAGGAACTGCTTGGGGAACTGCTTGCGCGACAGGGGCCACAGGCGCGAACCGTTACCGCCGGACAGGATGACTGGAATCATGGTTTTGCTCTCCGAATCTAAAAGTTGGGCAGTGGATTAGCGGGTCGCTACCGGGCGCTTGACCCAGACCGGGGACAGGTTGCTGCCCGAGCCGGTGACGTAGAGCACGGCGGCTTCACCGCGCTCGAGGGCGACCGGTTTCAGGTCGCTGACTTTCTTGTCGCCTTCGTACAGGGCCAGGTTGACCTTGACCGGGTTGATCTCGCGCTCGCCACGGCTGGCGGCGGCCACCGGCTTGACCACTTCGGTCTTGCCGTCGGCGGTCTTCAGGGTCAGGGCCTGGTCGCTGAGGTTCTGCACCCGCACCAGGGATTTCTGCTTGTTGCGGAATGGCGGTTCTTCAACCAGCTGCGGCTTGCCGTTGGCGTGGTTGACCAGGGTGTAGTAATGGTCGGCCGCCAGCTTCACCGGCAGGGTGGCGTTACCCACCTTGGCGCTGTAGTCGCCTTGCGGCATGAAGCTGAAGTCGCTGCTGGCCTGGGCCCCCACCTGGTTGATCGGGGTGTTGCCGACGCTGGCAGCGACCGGCTGGCTGGAGGCGTTGTACAAACGCACGAAGGTCGAGCCCTTCGGCGCGCTCGGGCCGTAGAGCGCGGCGTCGCCGCCGGCCCAGGCTTGCAGCGAGGCGAGGGTGAGGCCGGCAGCGAGGGCGCAGGCTTTGGCGATACGGTGCTTGGACGTGTGCAAGGTCATGTGCATTTCCTCTTAGTGTTCGGTCCGGTTGGACGTCAGGGCCAGCTCTTGATTGGCGTTGCGGGTTTTCTTCAGTTGCGCGATCCATTGCGGGTCGAAGCCGCTGAGGTCGTTCTTGATTGGCAGATAACGCTCGGGGAACTCCCAGACCACGAGTTGCGGCGGGCTGTTCTTGAATTCATCGCTTTGCAGGTACTTGAGCATCGGCAGGATTGGCCCGTGGCCGTCCTCGGCGTAGTTCGCCACGTCGCTGCGCAGGGCCTGCTGCAGGGCGCCGAGGAAGTTCCAGTTGGGGTTGGCGCTATAGCTGGTGCCGACCAGCGCCACGGGGATCTGCTTGTCGGCGAACAGCGCATCGTCACCGCCGTCTTCGGTGGCACGGGTGCTGCGCTTCTGCAACTGGTCCGGCTTGGGCAGCAGCTCGGTGAACAGCGGGTCCAGCGGCAGGAAGTTGGTCAGGTCGCCCTTGTATGGCGTCTGTTCCTGGTTTTCGGTGATGAAAGTCTGCGGCTGGCCGTTGAGCAGGGTCTGCCGGGCCACGGCCTCGGCCAGTTGCTGGGCGGCGACCTCCGCGCCCATGGGTGTCCAGTGGCTGTCGGTGCGCAGGAACACCTGGCCGCGGGCCTTGGCCGCTTCCAGCGGACCGAACAGGTCGGGGGCGAAGATGTTGGCCTGGCGCGCCTGGGCGTGGAACGCGTTGTACAGGTCATGGTGGACGCTGGCCGGGGTCTTTTCGCCGAGGTATTCGGGATAGACCCGGGCCTTGGCCGGGATGATCGCCAGTACCAGTTCCACGCCGTGCTGGCGCAGGGTGTCGCGCACGCCACGCAGCAGGGCCAGGTTCTCGTTGCGGCTCAGTTCACCGTCGGCTGCCGGCTTGAACTCCTCGTCGCTGAACAGCCACTGGTCGCGGCCCAGCACCACGCCGGGGCGGCCTTCGTTGAACAGCTTGAAGTCCAGCGCCGCCCACAGGTTGGTGCCGATGCGCTTGAGCGGGAACTGCTCGTCGTAGTGGGTTTCGGCGGCCTTGGCCAGCTTGCCGTCGAGCAGGCTCATCTGCGCCGTGCGCTGGAAACCGGCGAGCCCGCCGAGGGACCACAGCCCCAGGGCGGTGAGCAGGGCGAGGAACAGCAACGAGTAAAGGATGCGAAGTGATCGGGTCATGGTCGGCTCGCTCAGAACTGGAAGTAGAGGAAGGGCGAGTAGCTCTGCGCCGAGAGCTTGAGGATCGACGCGACGAACAGCAGCAGGACCAGTACGCGGGTGGCGTACAGGCTCCAGTCGAGGCCGACGCTGCCGTCGTGGTGCACCACCACCGGGCTGGCTTTCGCAGTCGGCTTGGCATTGCGGTAGAAGTCGCGCAGGCCGAACCAGGCCAGGGTGATGTAGGCCAGGACCAGGGTCGCCACCTGCAGGCCGGTGAGGCTGGCGCGGTTAAGCTCCGACAGGTTCCAGTCGCCCAGGCTGAACATCGCGGCGTACATGCGGCCGGCCACGTGCAGGTTCTCGGCGCGGAAGATCACCCAGCCGATCACTACCAGCAGGAAGGTGAAGGCCCATTTGACCGGGTTGAAGCGCTGCGGGTTGGTGTCGATGCCCAGGGCCCGCTCGATCGCCAGCCACATGCCGTGCCAGGCGCCCCAGATGATGTAGGTGAAGTTGGCACCGTGCCACAGGCCGCCCAGGAGCATGGTCAGGAACAGGTTGCGGTAGGTGGCGAAGGTGCCGCCGCGGTTGCCGCCCAGGGTGATGTACAGGTAGTCGCGCAGCCAGGTGGACAGGCTGATGTGCCAGCGCCGCCAGAACTCGGTGATCGACTGGCTGATGTACGGCTGCTTGAAGTTCTCCATGAAGCGGAAGCCCATCATCAGGCCCAGGCCGATGGCCATGTCGCTGTAGCCGGAGAAGTCGAAGTACAGCTGCGCGGTATAGGCCAGGGCGCCGAGCCAGGCGTCGCCGGTGCTGGGGTTTTCCAGGGCGAAGCAATGGTCGGCGACCACCGCCAGGGTGTCGGCGATGAATACCTTCTTGATGAAGCCCTGCATGAAGCGGGTGCAGCCCTCGGCGAACTTGTCGACGGTGTGGGTGCGGTGGTTGAACTGGTCGGCGAGGTCCTTGAAGCGCAGCACGGGGCCGGCGATCAGGTGCGGGAAGATCGCGACGAAGGCGGCGAAGTCGATCAGGTTGCGGGTTGCCGGGGTGTCGCCGCGGTACACGTCGATGATGTAGCTGATGGACTCGAAGATGTAGAACGAGATACCGATCGGCAGCAGCACGTGGGTCAGGATGAACGGCTCGAGGCCGAACGAGGCCATGATCGCGTTGATGCTCTCGACACCGAAGTTGGCGTACTTGAAATAGCCGAGGATGCACAGGTCCACGGCCACGCCGAGCAGCAACCAGCGCTGGGCCGGTTTGGTCCGTACGCCGGCGGCGCCGACTTTCAGGCCGATCCAGTAGTTCCACAGGGTGACCCCGGCGAACAGGGCCAGGAAGTCCACCCGCCACCAGGCGTAGAACAGGTAGCTGGCCAGCAGCAGTAGCAGGTTTCGATAGCGTTGCCCGCTCAGGTAGTACAGGCCGAGGAAGATCGGCAGGAACAGGAACAGGAACACATTGGACGAGAAGACCATCCCGGTTCTCCTTGGTGGTCAGCTACGGGGCAACAGCGCCCCCCAAACCCCCCGGCTGTCTGGCTGGGGGAAACCGATGAATCAGTGTCGCTGCGGTCCCTGTGGGAGCTGGCTTGCCAGCGATGAGGCCAGCAGGTTCAGCATCTGTGTCAGGTGTGGCCCTATCGCTGGCAAGTCGGGGCGCCGAACCGCAGCTCCCACAGGGGCCGTGCAAAGCCGGCTATTTGCGCTCTGCCGCCGGGTCGTAGACCCGGGTTACATCCCCGCCGAGGCGGAAGCTGTTGAACGGTTGCATGCCATGCCGGCGCTGCTGCACATCGGCATTGCACTGATAAAGGCTGCACCAGGGTTCGAGCCAGGCGTACTTGCTGTCGACCTTGAGGTCGTCCATATCCTGTTTCTCACCGTTCTTGCTCTTGAACGCCGAAGGATCCTTCGACCCACCCAGCACTCGCTCGCCCAGCCGTTTCAGCGCCTGGTGGTTTTCATCCTTCAGGTCCACGCCGTTGACCTGGGCGAAGCTGGCGATCATCGCCAGTGGCGGCAGTGCGTAGTTGTGGTAGGCCAGTGCACGCTGCCTGCGCTTGAGCTCGTTGGGCAGGAAGCCCTGGTCATCCACCTGGTTGGCGGCGACGCGGTACTCCTTCACCGACCAGTCGAACAGGTCGCGGCGGTCGGTGGCCACGGCGGTGGCCATCACCGACCAGGCCGCCCAATAGCTGTGGTTGTTGATCTTCGCCAGCGGCAGGTCGCTCCAGTCGCTGACCACCTGGTCGGCGACGCGGCCGAACCATTTCTCGATCTCCTCGGCCTGGGCCTGGTGCGCCGCCAGCGGCTTGGCGTTGGAAAACTTCAGGCGCAACCACGAGCCGCTGAGGCTGCCCAGCGCCCATTTGCGCATGGACTTGCCGGTGTGGTTGAAGTCCTTCGACAGCAAGGCGTCGGCGCGGGCCCAGGTGTCCAGCCAGGTCAGGGCGCAGTCGAGCTGCGCCGGGCGGCCGTCGCGCATGTACTGGGTGACCAGCTTGGCCACGCCGCGCTCCAGGGTGGTGATGTCCTTGGTCGAGTCGCGGAAGGCTTTCTCCGACACTGCGTTCAGGGTCGAGCGCGCCGAGTCCGAGCCCTCGTACTTGCTGCGGAATTGCAGGCTGCCGGTGTAGGGCTTGGGCACCGCTTCGCACTGGAAATTGCCATCGCCGGTCTTCTGTTTCTCGATGCCGGCGTAGTAGCCCTGGGGCGGTACCAGCCCGGCGAATGCCTGGCTGGAGGCCGTGAGCAGTACCGCGCTGGCGATCATGCTGAGTCTGTTCATGGGGTCCTCACAGTCCGGCCTGGGCGTTGCGCGGGGCATCGCCGACAGGGCCGCGTTTGCACAGGGTGGCCTGGACTTTCTGGGTACCGCTCTCCGGCCCCTGCAGCTCGACGGCAAGCAGGGTCTGCCCGGCCCAGTCCTCGTCTTCACGCAACTGGAAGGCGAAGCGGCCATCGGTGTCGGAAGTGGTCGGCTTCTCGATCTTGATGTCCTCGTGGCGGCCGTTGAGGTACCAGAGGGTGGCCTGCATGACCTTGACCGAGGTGTCTTCGAAGCGGATGTCCAACTGGTGGTTGCGGTTGGTCAGGTCCTTGATCACGCCATCGCGGCCGTTGACCATCAGCTCGTTCTTGCCTGGCTTGATGGCGGTGCTGGCGCTCATCTGCGCCGGCTTGCCTTCGCAGCCGTTGTCGAGCAGGGCGAGCATCTGCCGCCAGATGGTTTCCTGGTTCAGCGGGTACAGCGGGGAGAATTCCCAGATCAGGATCTTCGGCGGGTTCTTCTTGAATTCCTCGCTGCCCAGGTACTGGATCATCGAGCCTTCCAGGCCGCCACCGGGGAAGGCGACGTTGAGCACGTCGGCGCCGATGTACTGTTCCAGGAAGCCCGAGAAGTTGTAGTTCTTGCCGCTGTGGCTGGTACCGACCAGGGTGATCTGCGCGTTGCCGGAATCACCGAACAGGTCGTCGCTGCCGCCGCTGGAGCCCTTCGGCTCGGTGGCGAACTGGTCCATGTACTGCACCGCATAGCTGGTGCCGCACAGCTGGCCGGCGACGTTGTGCAGGGTGCCGGTCTTGCCCATGCGCCCGGACTTCTTCGTCTCGAACTCCTTGCGCGGGATGCCTTCGAAGGCCGGCATGGCGTGCACGGTCTGGGCCACGATCTTCGCTGCGCGCTCGGCGCCGTACGGGGTCCAGTGCTGGTCGCCGCGGAAGTAGAAGTCCTTGCCCTGGTCGGCGGCGGCCAGTTGCTCGTTGGTCAGCGGCGACAGGTCGGGAACGTTGTAGCCCATGGCGCGGAAGCGCTTGAGCATGGCCTGGTAGTTGCCCAGGGCCTTCTGGTAATCGAACTTCGCCTTTTCCTCGGGGGTGAGCATGTTGCGGTTCACCAGGCCGCGGGTCGGCTGGTAGACCACTACCAGCTCGATGCCGCGGGCCTTGAAGGCGTCATGCAGTTGTTGCAGGCGCTTGTAGCCGGCGGGCGTGGTGTCGAATTCGGTACGCAGGTCTTCCCGGGTACGGAACAGCCAGTCGCCCTTGGCCTGGACCAGGGTGGTGAAGTTCTGCTGGTAGCGCGTGGTGTAGCGGCTGGCGTCGTGAGCCTCGGGGCACAGCTGGCAGCACGGCTCGGCGGTGAAGCTCGGCGCGGTGACCTCGTCGGCGCGCACGCCGTTGGCGATCGCCAGCAGGGCGGCGCTGAGGCCCAGGAGTTTGATCAGGTGTGGAGTCATGTTCGGGTTTCCTCAGTCTGCCATTTCGGTCTGGCGTTCGACCGGATCGATCAGCACGGCCTTCTGCTGGCGCACCATCAGGTCGAGGATCTCGTTCTGCCGTTCGCCCAGCACGCCGGACAAACTGATACCGCTGGCCTTGCTCGGCGCCAGCATCGACACGCGGTACAGCTCCACGCTCAGCGGCGAGTCGATGGACAGCGGGCCGCTGCCGTTGGCCGCCAGCTCGCCGCCGACCACGATCAGCGAGACCTTGGTGTCGAAGGGGTCGAGGGCGATGTTGCGGTCGGTGTCGGAGAGGTCCTTGATGTGGCCGTAGACACCGACCAGGCCGTTGGCCATGGCGAGGTTTTCGTACAGGCGGATGTTCACGCTGTTGCGCACGCGGATGCCGTGGCGGCGGTTGCTGATCAGCTTGTTGCCCCAGATCAGGTTGTCGCCGCTTTCATACAGGGTGATGCCGTCGGTGTGGTTGCGGTAGATCTCGTTGTAGGCGATCAGGTTGTTGACGCTGTTGCGGTCGATCACCACGCCGGAGAGCTTGTTGTCATAGCTCTTGTTGTTGATGATCCAGCTGTCGTTGACCTCCCGGGAAATGATGATCCCGTGCTTCTTCTTGGTGCCGTACACCGTGTTGCCAGCGATGATCAGGCGGTGCGAACGGTCGTGGGGGTCGATGCCGTAGACGATGTTGTCGCTGTAGGTGTTGTCCTTGACCACGAAGTCGCTGGTTTCATAGCAGTAGAAGCCGTACCACATGTCGCTGAAGGTCGAGCCGATGATCCAGCCGGTGGGTTCGGCGCGGCCCATCTGCTTGGCCATGTTCGGCGTGTACTGCGAGATGCTCACGCCATAGGACTTGCTTTTCGCGTAGCCGAAGCTGGCCATGGTGCTGTTGACGATGTAGGTCTCGGTGCCGCCCCAGGACAGCAGGAACGGACGGAATTCGTCGGGCTTGCGGAAGGTCGCCGGGCCGTTGTCCTTCTCGCGCCAGCCGATCACCCGGGTGTCGCTGACGAACAGCTTGCCGTCGTTGACCAGGAACGAACCGCCCTCCTGGGACAGGCGCAGTTCCTTGACCTTGCCGTCGATTTCCAGGGTTGCGCCGTTGCCGACCACGATTGGCAGGCGGGCCAGGTAGACGCCTGGCGAGGTCTGCCGAAGGAAGCGCTCGGGAACCTTCTTCGCCAGCTCGGTGAAGTTCACGTGGCCGCCGTCGATGAAGATCGCCTGGGGAATGCCGCGCTGGCGAGCCACCCATTCGGCGCCCTTGTTGTCACCACCGATGAACTCCTTGAGCACGTCTTCCTGGAGCATGCGCCGCACCGAGACTTTGCCCGGCTTGCGCCGGTCGATCTTCTTCTGCACGGCTTCGGCGGTATAGCCGGAAAGGTCCGGCAGCTTCGGCGGGTCGAGGTGCAGCGGCTCCACCGGCGCGGTGCTGACGGTGTAGGTCTTGGCCTGTTGCAGCTCCTTGGCCACTGGCGCCGGCGCCTGGCCGTTGCTGGCCTGGGCAACGCTGGTGGCCAGCAGCAAGGCGCCGGCCAGCAGGGTATGAAGCCTGTTCGGGTGAAGGGTCATGTCAGTGCTCTCCGCTCATCAGAAGCGCCAGACCACGTCGATGAAGGCGCGGTGCATGTACGAGTCGGCCTCTTTGCCGTAGGCGTCGCCCGGCTTGAACACGCCGCCGCGAAAACGCACCAGTGCCGAGGGTTCGTCGATGGATTTGCTCAGGGCCGCCGGCAGCAGGCCCTGCTTGAAGTACTTGGTGACCACCAGGTCCATCTCCTGCCCGACATCCTTCTCGCCCTGGACCAGCGGACGGTTGATGCCGCCATCGTCGACCACCGCGTTGATGCCGCTGCCGCCGATGTTCTGGTCGCCGTCGACGCGCCAGAACTTGTGGTAGATCAGGCTGGCGTCGTAGTCGTCGCGCAGTTGCCAGGAGGTGAACAGGGTGGCCGCCTGCAGGTTGCCCAGTTCGCCACGGAACGCCTCGCCGAAGCGGTGCACGCGCGAGCGGGTGCCGGTCCAGTTGGAGCGGTTGGATTCCAGGCCGGTCTGCTCGTAGTTGCTGGAGCCGTCGTCGCCACCGCCGCCGCTGCCACGGGCGTAAGCCGCACCGACCTGCCAGTTGGGGTCGAGGCGCAGGCGAATGCCGAGGTCGGTGGCCCAGGCGTTGACGTCGCCGCTTTGCTTGCCGGTGGCGACCTGTTCGCCGCCCACGCTGGTGCTGCTCAGGGTGTCGCGGTCGCCGGTCAGCCAGGTCACGCTGCCCCAGTAGTTGAGGGTGTTCTGGTTGCGCCAGTTGTAGGCGTCGCTGTTGGCTTCCAGGCCCAGCCAGGTGAGGTCGCCGGTGCGGGTCTTGTCGAGGGCGTCGAGGGTTTCGCCCGGGCTCTTGAGCTTGCCGTCGTCATGGGTGTGGTGGGCGCGCAGGCCGACCCAATGGCCCGGCGTCCACTGTGCGGCGATATCGCCGTAGACGTGCAGGCGGTCCTTGTCTTCGGCTGCCAGTTCGGTGAGGTCGGTGCGGTATTCGCTGAAGCGCTCGGCCACGCCCAGGTTGGCGCGCAGCAGGGTGGTGTCGAAGGTCCAGTTCAGCGCTTCGATATTGGTGTCGCGCCACATGCCGTCGTCGTTGCGCAGGCGCTGGCGGCCGAAGCGCAGCTCTTCGCCGGGGTAGGCGGTGAAGCCCTTGTAGCCGACCCAGAACTCGCGCATCGCCAGGTAGTTCTTCTTGGCTTCGCGGTCGTCGTTGCTGCTGTTGGAATCCTGGATCTCGCTGCCGTCGGCGGACTGGCGGCTGGTGTCGGTCTCGATGATATCGGTGGCCGCCACCGCCTGGCCCATGGCGTAGGCGCTCCAGTCGCCGCGCTCGAAGTACACCCAGGGGCGCAGGTCGATACCGAGGCCGTTGACGTCGCCACCGTCGCGGGTGCCGAGGTCGCGGTCGTCCTCGGACTGGCCGGTGATCTTCATTTCCAGGCCGAAGTTCTTTTCAGCGGTTTCGGCGGCCAGGGTCGGGCACGCCCAGAACAACGCGAAACTCAGGCCGAGACCGGCTTTCATCCACGGGTTGAGCATCATAGGGAAGAGTCCTCACCTTGTTCTTCTTCATCGCCTTTCACGGCTTGCAGCGCCAGCGCACCCGGGCCTGGACCGAGGGCGCCACGGGCGGCGCGCTCCTGTTCCAGCAGGCGCTGGGCGGCGGCTTTCTGTTGCGGATTCAGTTGGCTATCCAGCTCGCCGGCCAGGGCGGTGGACTGTTCGCTCGGGTTGGCCTGGGCCAGTTGCGCGAAGACCCAGGCGTTGACCGGGTTCTGGCGGATGCCGTGGCCTTCGCTGTACAGCTGGGCCAGGGCGTAGTCGGCGCTAAGCTGGCCGCCGCGGGCGGCCTGGAGCAGATGGTCGACCGCTTTCTGCGGTTCGACGGTGCCCAGGTAGCCGCGGCGATAGAGCTGGCCTAGGTAGTAATGGGCACTGACCTCGCCGGCTGCGGCAGCGGCCAGCAGATGGGTCTCGGCCAGCTTGGCATCGGCGGGGATGCTCTTGCCTTCGTAATAGAGGCGACCGAGCAGCAGTTCGGCGCGCGGCTGTTCGGCGTCGCGGCCCTTGTCGATGTATTCCATCAGCTTGTCGCTGTCGCCCAGTTCGGGGAAGTCATACAGCAGTTGCGCCAGGCTGACCCACGACGCCGGATTCTGCGGGGCGATGTCTTCGAGCAGGGCCTGGGCGGTTTTCTCGTCGGTCTGGCCGAGGCTGCGGTCGGCGAGCACGCGGGCCACGCTGTCGACCCGGCTGGCCGGAACGGTGCCGCGCTGGTAAGCGCTCTTGAGCTGCTCCAGCAGCGCTGCCTGCTGTTCCGGCTGGGCGCGTTTCTGGTACACGGTGGCCAGTTCGACGTAGCAGATATCGGTGCTGTTCAGGGCCGCCTTGCAGATCCGTTCGACCTCGTCCAGATGCTGGTCGTAGGTGTTCTGGGTGCGGTAGAGCAGGACCTGGGCCAGGCCGGCCTCCGGGTAGCCGGCGCTGCGCCACTGGTCGATCTGCTGCTGGGCGTTCACCTTGGGGAAGCTCTGCGGGTATTGCAGGTAGAGCATCGCCAGGGGAATCAGGGTGTTGCTTTCGCCACTGGCGAAGGCCTGTTTCAGCAGGGTTTCGGCTTCGTGGCGTTCGGCTTCGCTGCTGTCCGTCTTGGCCACCAGCAGGCGGCCAAGACGGGCCTGGGCGCGGGACGAGGTTTGAGCGGCAGCGCGGTAGGTGGCCTCGGCCTGCTTGAGTTCGGCCGGGTCGCCGGTTGCCACCTGGATATCGGCGAGGCCGACCTGCGCTTCGCTGTAGCCGAGGTCGGCGAGCTGCCGGTAGTTGCGTTCGGCGGTGGCGGTGTCGCCGTTCTTCAGGGCCTCGTTGGCCAGGCGCTGGTCGGGCAGGCCGGCGCAGCCGGTGAGGCTGATCGCCAGGGCCAGGGCACAGAGCAGTGGTGTGGATGAGGGCCTCATCGCTGGCAAGCCAGCTCCCACAGGGTTCGAGGCTGCCCACGACACCGAGTCCGACTCAGGTCCTGTGGGAGCTGGCTTGCCAGCGATTGGGAGCACTGCGGAATAACTGTTCATCGAGGAACCCTCTTCAGAGCCCATGCGCCATGGCGCTGTCGATCAGCCAGTCCAGCGACGGGCCGCGCTTGGCGTTGACGCTCGCCGGCAGGCCGACCATTTGGCTCGGCAGCGGTGCATCCGGCTTGATCTGCACGCGGATGTCCGAGGACAGGTCGTCGCTGTTGAGGTTGGCGCTGCTGACGATGCGCCCGGTGCGCTCCTCGCCGTCGCCGGCGATCTGGAAGTTGACCCGGGTGCCTGGCTTGACGTCGTCGAACTGGCGATAGCTGAAGCGTGCGTCGATGGTCGGGGTGCTGGTGCGCGGGATCAGTTGGAAGATCACCGCGCCCTTGGCCGCGTACTGGCCGTCATCCACCAGTTGGCGGGCTACGGTGCAGTCGCATGGGCTGGTAAGGGTGCCGCTCATCTGCTTGCCGAACAGTTCCTCGACCTTGGCCGGTTCCAGTTGCTCGTTGTCCAGGTGGCCCTTGAGCAGGTCGAGCATGCTGGTGCTGAACGAAGCCAGCGGCGCGCCCTTGACGACCTCGGCACCGTTTTCCACCAGGGCCTGCAGGGTGCCGTCGCGCGGCATGGTGACCTGGGTGGTGGGCACGCTGACCACGCCGGCTTCGGCATGGCTGACGAAGTACACGCCGTACACCGACTTGGCGATGAAGGCGAAGGCGGCGACGCCGACCACGAACACGCCGAGGCTGAACGTCACGGCGCGCAGGCGGCCCAACGGGCTGAGGCCGCCGCCGTCGTTCTTCTGCTTGCGTGCCTTGGTGAAGTTGTCGCGCTGCAGGGTACTGAGCACGTCGCCGATGCTGATCAGCTCGCCGGACAGGTGCGAGGTGATCAGGTGGCGCAAGGTGGCGATGTCGCGTGGCTCGAGGTTCTGGAACTGCACGCCGGTCCGGCCGTCGGCCGCGTTGTGCGAGCGCACCTGGAACTCGATATCCATCGACAGGCCCAGGTTGTCGACGGTGAATTGCAGGCGTCCGCGCATCACTTCGCCCACTGGCAGCGGCTGTTTGGCGTGGAAGCTCAGGCCGCCTGCGGAAAGGTCTTCGACCTTGACCTCGACGGTCTCGCGGTTCGCGTTCAGGTAGCGCAGCCTGGCCGGGATCTTGACCCGGGCATGCTGGCGCTGGGTTTCGGACTCATGCACGACATTGACATTCACGGCGGTATTCATGGCGATGTTTTCCTGTTGGATCCGTAGGGTTGCGGCGACTCACACGACCACGAACAGCACAGCAACGAAGATGCTGGCCGCCGAGAAGGTCATGGTCCGGGAGGACCAGGTGTTGAACCATTGCTGGAAGCTGGCGAGGTCGCGTTTGAGTGCGGTGGGCTGGCGGGTCCAGGACTGGCGGTCGAGGCGGAAGAACACGTAGATCTTCATCAGCGCGCCGACGATCTGGTTGTAATAGAGGATCAGCGGGTAGGCCGGGCCGATCTTGTGTCCGGAGCACAGCAGCATGATCGTGAGGATCAGGCGGGTGATGCCGATCCACAGCAGGTAGGCGAGGATGAACTTGCCGCCGAACTTGAAGCTGGCGATCAGCGCCACGGTCAGGCCGAGCAGGCTGGTCCACATCGAGACGCGCTGGTCGAACAGCACCACGCTGGTGAACAGGCCGAGGCGGCGCATCCCCAGGCCCAGGGCGCGGGAGTTCTGCCGCAGGTTGTTGCCGTACCAGCGGTACATCAGCTTGCGGCTGGCCTTGAAGAAGCTCTTTTCCGGCGGGTGCTCGACGGTGTTGATGTCGGCGTCGGGCACGTAGAAGGTGTCGTAGCCCAGGCGCATCAGGCTGAACCAGCTGGACTTGTCGTCGCCGGTGAGGAATTTGAAGCGGCCGAGGCGCCAGTGGTACAGCGAGTCGCTTTCGACGTCGGCGATGAATTCGGGGTTGGTCACTACCGTGGCGCGGAACATCGACATGCGCCCGGTCATGGTCAGCACGCGCTTGGACAGGGCCATGGAGCACATGTTGATGTGACGTTGGGCGAAGCGCAGCTTGTGCCATTCGCTCATCACGTAGCCGCCGCGCACTTCGCAGAATTCGTTGGTGGTCAGGCCGCCGACATTACCGAACAGCTTGAACCAGGGCACGGTCTTGCGTACCACGCCTTCGCCGAGCACGGTGTCGCCGTCGATCACCGCAACCACGGCATTCTCGTCCGGCAGGTGGCGGGAGATGGCGCGGAAACCGAAGGCCAGGCCGTCGCGCTTGCCGGTCCCGGCGATGCGCACGAAGTCCAGGCTGACGTGTTCCGGCGGGTTGTACTTGGCCCACAGGCTCTTGATCAGCAGCTCGTCGGACATCTCCACCAGCGAGCAGACCACGGTGGTCGGGTAGCCGCACTGGATCGCTTCGCGGATGACCGAGCTGTACACCTGGGCGGTGGTCAGGGCGTCGATGCGGAAACTGGTGACCATCAGGTACACGTGGGACGGATCGGCCGCCTTGCCCAGCTTGCGCACCTGGCGCCGCAACCGTGGGTAGACCACGTAGAGGAACAGCATGCCGCGCACGAAGTGGGTCGCGCCCATGGAGTAGCGCCAGATGCCGACGGCGCCGATCAGGAACAGGAAGTCCTTGGAGTCGGGGTCGAACAGGGTGTTGGGCAGGGCCAGGGCGATCAGCATGAGCAGGCTCACGTAGAACAGCCAACCGGCGGCCTGCAGCAGGCCGTGCTTGAGGCTTTGCATGTTCAGCATCCGTATCGGTGACGGGACGTTCGAAAAAGTGCGCGGGGCCGCACGGCCCCGCGCAGCCTGCTTACCAGCAGATACCTTCGGTACGGCTGGCCGGGCAGGTGGTCTTGCTCATGAAGCCGACCAGGTCGATCACTTGCTTGCCGGCCGGGGCCTGCTGGGCCAGGGCACGGAACTGCTCGTCGCGGTTGCCCAGGACGATGATCTCGGCGTCGTCGATGACCTTCTGGAAGTCGTCGTTGAGCAGCGAGGAGACGTGGGGGATCTTCGACTCGATGTAGTCCTTGTTGGCGCCATGGACCCGGGCGTACTGCACGTTCTGGTCGTAGATGTTCAACTGGTAGCCCTTGCCGATCAGGCGTTCGGCCAGTTCCACCAGCGGGCTTTCGCGCAGGTCGTCGGTGCCGGCCTTGAAGCTCAGGCCGAGCAGGGCGACCTTGCGCTTGTCATGGCTTTCGATGATGTCGAAGGCGTTCTGCACCTGGGATTCGTTGCTGCGCATCAGCGAGTCGAGCAGCGGTGCCTTCACGTCGAGGCTGCTGGCGCGGTAGGTGAGGGCGCGCACGTCCTTGGGCAGGCACGAGCCGCCGAAGGCGAAGCCCGGGCGCATGTAGTACTGGGACAGGTTGAGGGCCTTGTCCTGGCAGACCACGTCCATCACCTCGCGGCCATCGACGCCGACGGCCTTGGCGATGTTGCCGATCTCGTTGGCAAAGGTGACCTTGGTCGCGTGCCAGACGTTGCAGGTGTACTTGATCATCTCGGCGACTTCGATGTCCTTGCGGATGATCGGCGCATCGAGTTCCTCGTAGAGGGCCTGGAGCACGTCGCCGCTGGCCTTGTCCAGTTCACCGATGACGGTCATCGGCGGGTGGTCGTAGTCCTTGATCGCGGTGCTTTCACGCAGGAACTCGGGGTTGACCGCCACGCCGAAATCGACGCCGGCCTTCTTGCCCGAGCAGTCTTCGAGGATCGGGATCACCACGTTCTTCACGGTGCCCGGCAGTACGGTGCTGCGCACCACGATGGTGTGACGGCTGGCTTTCTCGCGCAGGACGAAGCCGATCTCGCGGCACACCGACTCGATGTATTCCAGGCCAAGGTCGCCGTTCTTCTTGCTCGGGGTGCCGACGCAGATCATCGACAGGTCGCTGTCGCGGATGGCCTGGGAGAAATCGGTGGTGCCACGCAGGCGACCGTTGGCGATACCCTGTTGCAACAGGGTTTCCAGGCCGGGTTCGACGATCGGGGACTTGCCCTGGTTGATCAGGTCGATCTTGGTTGCGGAAACATCCACGCCGATGACCTCGTGGCCCCGGGCAGACAGGCAACCGGCACAGACTGCACCCACATAACCCAAACCAAAGATGCTGATACGCATCGCATTCACCTCATGTAGTTAGCTACGCCGATTCCATTCAAAGAACCGGACCGGGTTGATTACCAGCCGTTTTTCGGGCGCGCGAAACCGAAGCGAAAGTTCCGGGGTTCGCACGCAGGCATAAGTAAGTTGTGAGCGCTTAAATACATGCACTCAAATAAGGCAGCCAATGGCCATAAAACGGGGCATGCCCCAAACGCTAGCCGTCTTTATTGCAGTACCGCTGTTTCAATACTGCAGTGCTTGTTCTTTCAACTGGATTAAATCCTTTGAAATCAACCACTAGGACGAATTTTGAGTGCGTCTTCTCCTGGGCCTGAGCGGTGCTCCGGACGGGTTCCGGGCATAGGCTCGACTGGGTCCGTACAACTTCCACACTGGAATATTTGTTATGTAAGTCATTTCTCACATGCTGCTCTGGAAAATCGTTACCGGTGGTATGAGCGGCTATCCGAGGGATAGTTCCTGAGGTGCGGGAGGCGTGGTGAAAGATTTTTTAATATTTTTTAATGGTGGAATACTTTCAATCTGATAGCACGCGGGAGTTTCACCCCGATATATACGGGACGAACTTGGGGTGGGATGGTTTTGTGCCATTACGAAAAATTTTTTCAGGATTTTTCGTCAAAAAACTACGAACGGTCTTATGGCGTTTTGCGATAACGCAAGAAGGGTGGTTTTTTGGCGCCGGGATGTTGGCGATTTCGAGGTGGGTCAGGGGGATTTGTTTTGTTCATGATGGCCTCATCGCTGGCAAGCCAGCTCCCACAGGGTGTGGGAGCTGGCTTGCCAGCGATGAGGCCATCGGCCATACGGCAGATCAATCGTCAGGATGATCCCGCAGGAACACCAGATTGTCCGGTTTCGACTGCTCGGCACTGTAGTAGTACCCCTGCACGTCGAACTGCTTGAGCTGCTCCGGGTCGTTGATCCGCTCCTGGATCACGAAACGGCTCATCAGGCCCCGGGCTTTCTTGGCGTAGAAGCTGATGATCTTGTATTGCCCGTTCTTCTGGTCGCGAAATTCGGTATTGATCACCCGGGCCTTGAGCGCACTGCGTTTCACCGCGCTGAAATACTCGTTGCTGGCCAGGTTGAGCAGCAGGTCGTCGCCTTGCTCGGCCAGCGCCTGGTTCAACCATTCGCTTATCCGCGTGCCCCAGAAGGCGTACAGGTCCTTGCCGCGGGCGTTGGCCAGCTTGGTGCCCATCTCCAGGCGGTAGGGCTGCATCAGGTCCAGCGGGCGCAGCAGGCCATAGAGGCCGGAGAGCATGCGCAGGTGTTCCTGGGCGTAGCTGAAGTCGTCCTCTTCCAGGCTTTCGGCATCCAGCCCGGTATAGACGTCGCCCTTGAAGGCCAGCAGCGCCTGCTTGGCGTTGGCCGGGGTGAACTGCGGGGTCCAGCTGCCGAAGCGCGCGGCATTGAGGCCGGCGAGCTTGTCGGAAAGGTGCATCAGCTCGCTGATCTGCGCCGGAGACAGCTCGCGCAGTTGCAGGATCAGCTCCTGGGAGTCGTCC
This sequence comes from Pseudomonas sp. GD04058, assembly GCF_029836855.1. Taxonomy (NCBI): domain Bacteria; kingdom Pseudomonadati; phylum Pseudomonadota; class Gammaproteobacteria; order Pseudomonadales; family Pseudomonadaceae; genus Pseudomonas; species Pseudomonas sp. GD04058. Next base: position 157,778 of record NZ_JAOECN010000009.1, on the reverse strand, counting down.
AGGTACTGCGGCAGGGTGAAGCGCGAGGTCACCGGCGGGGTGTCGTAGTCGAGGGTCTTGGCGGGGGAAATCACCGTCAGCATAAGGTCGGCTCCTTGGATCGTCGGGCGATTCTACGGGGCGCGACTAATGTTCTCCAGCTATCGCGGCGATAGGCACAAGCGCTGCTATAGTGCCCGGCGGATCAATGCAAGAGTGTTCATCGTGCGTAAAGCCCTCGTCGCCCTGACCGTCCTGCTGGCCTTCGGCGCCCAGGCCGCTGTGCAGCCCGTTGCCGTTTTTGATCGTGCTGCCTGGCCGGAGACCCTGGATACCCCGGTGCTTTTCGACGTGGCCTCGCGGGCCGAGATCCTTTCCTTCGCGCGGGTACTGAGCGAAAGCGAAGTCCTCGACGACGCGACCCTTACCGCCCGGCTGCAACTGCGCCAGGCCAATATGCCGATGATCCGCGAAGTGCGTGAGCGCTTGTGGCGCACACTGTGGCGCAACTACGACATGGCCCAGCAAAGTTGCGAGCAGGATGCGTCGTTCTGCTACGTGGTGGAAAACCTCGGCGACCTGCGCCGTACGGCTGCTACCTTCGCCGTCGAGGCCGACTCCTTCTATGCCGGTTGGGCCGAACCGAGCCGGCAGTTCCATATCGCCTACCTGAACGAAATACTGCGCAAGGCGGCGCTGTTCCCTCAGACTGCCAGCGAAGTGGCGCTCTTCTCGCCCCAGGAACTGACGGGGGACCGCCTGAATGACCGCCTGTTCCTGCTCAGCTTCGACGGCGGCCCCAGCGTGATTCCCGGCAATACCGAAGCGCTGGCCACCTTCCTGCGCAAGCAGAAGCTGCATGGCCTGTTCTTCGTTCTCGGACAGAACCTGCAGAACCGCCGCGACCGGCAGTCGCTGCAGGCGATACGGGACATGTATCGCGGGCAATGCGTCGGTACCCAGGGCTGGCAGTACCGTTCCCATGCACAATGGAAGGACTGGGAGGACTCGGTGATTCGCGGGGTGGCGCGGGCGCAGAGCGATCTGCCGGAGCAGTACGTGCCGCTGTTCCGCCCGCCCTATGGGCAACGTCGTGCCGACAGCCCGGCCTTCTTCGCCAGCCAGAACCTCAGGGTCGCCCTGTGGGATATCGACGCCCAGGACCTCGGCGCACTGACCGCCGAGCGGTCGGCGCAGCGCACCCTGACCTTGATGCTGCTATGGCGTCGCGGCCTGATCCAGCTCAACGACAGCCAGCCCAAGGCCCTGGAAGTAGTGACCTGGCTGCTGACCAATACGGCACGAAGCGGGATCGGCTGGGAGGACTGCCGCGACTTCGCCGGGCAGTGATCGGACGGGGAGTGGTGAAAGGATTCAACGCAGTCCACTCCTGACTGTAGTCGGGGTTTCCCGGCTCGCCAAGGGCTATTCGTCAAAGCGAAAAATAAACTTCACCAACCGGTAAAAACGCTTTTTCCTGCAATGGTTTTTGCGGTATGTAGGAGTCAGACGGCCGAATCCTGCAGCCAGGTGGCGTCTCCAGGGACCTTCCTTATGCAGGTGCACTTCCCGCCCGTAACGACGCGGATACGGGAAGAACGGCGTCACTCTGCGATGCAGCCGTAGCGCATCGTGTAGCCCCACATAAGGTGACCGAGTATGGATGACCAAGGACGCACTTCTTCCTCCGACCAGCCAATCCTGTATGTGTTGGACACCAACGTCCTGATTCACGACCCCAATGCCCTGCTCAATTTCGAAGAACACCACGTCGCCATTCCCATGACGGTGCTGGAAGAACTCGACAAGCTCAAGACCGGCAAACATACAGTCGCCGCCGAATGCCGCCAGGCCATCCGCCTTATCGACCAGACCCTGGGCGATGCCACACCGTCCGATGTCGAGCTGGGTGTCCCCATCCAGCGCGGCAAGAGCGGTCCGAAGGGGTCGCTGTCGATCCTGATGACCGAGCGCACCGAACCCAATCGCCTGCTCCCTGAACACCTCAACGACAACATCATCATCAACCAGGTCCTGGACCTGCGCAGCAAGCACAAGCATCGCGACGTGGTGCTGGTGACCAAAGACATCAACATGCGCCTCAAGGCCCGCGCCTGCGGGATCGCCGCCGAGGACTACAGCACCGACCAACTGGTCGATGACGTCAGCCTGCTATCCAAGGGCTATCACTCGGTGACGGGCTCCTTCTGGGATCGCGTTGCGAAGGTCGAAACCCGTCAGGAGCGGGGTCGTACCTGGCATCGGGTGCAACTGATCGACAACCTGCCGGCGGTTCATGTCAACGAGTTCATCATCGATGAACAGGGCTTCGTTGGCTGGATCAAGGGCATCAAGGACAGCGAGCTGCTGCTCCTCGACCTGCACCAGGAACCGCTGCTGCACCAGGAAGCCTGGGGCCTCAAGCCGCGTGACATCCACCAGGGCCTGGCGCTGTTCGCCTTGCTCGACCCGGATATCCACCTGGTCAACCTGACCGGCGCCGCCGGTTCCGGCAAGACCATCCTGGCGCTGGCTGCCGCGATCGAGCAGACCATGGTCAGCAAGCGCTACCGGCGCATCATCGCGACCCGCAGCGTGCAGGGCCTGGACCAGGAAATCGGCTTCCTGCCCGGCACCGAGGCGGAAAAGATGGAACCGTGGCTCGGCGCCATCACCGACAACCTCGAAGCCCTGCACATGGATGACGAGAGCACGCACGGCAGTGTCGAATACATTCTCGAAAGGGTCCCGTTGCAGTTCAAATCCCTGAACTACATCCGCGGGCGCAGCTTCCAGCAAAGCCTGATCCTCATCGACGAATGCCAGAACCTCACCCCGCACCAGATGAAAACCATCATCACCCGTGCCGGTGCAGGCTCCAAGGTGATCTGCCTGGGCAACCTGGCGCAGATCGACACGCCCTACCTTTCGGCCACCAGCTCGGGCCTGACCTACCTCACCGAGCGCTTCAAGGACTTCCCGAACGGGGTGCATATCACCTTGCAAGGGGTGCCGCGGTCGATCCTGGCGGAGTACGCCGAGTCGCATCTGTAAACGACAGCACCGGGCGGCCAAGCGCCGCCCGGCTTTTTTTCGCTGCCAGATCCTGACTCGCGGGTTTACAATCCCCACCCCCGATCAGGAGTTCCCTCTGTGCTGACTCATCTCGATTCCCAGGGCCGTGCCGCGATGGTCGATGTGACCGACAAGGCCGTGACCTTCCGCGAAGCCGTGGCCGAAGCGCGTGTGCGCATGCTGCCGCAGACCCTGAGCATGATCGTCGACGGTGCCCATCCCAAGGGCGATGTGTTCGCCGTGGCGCGTATCGCCGGCATCCAGGCGGCGAAGAAAACCAGTGATCTCATTCCGCTGTGCCATCCGCTGATGCTGACCGGGGTGAAGGTCGAGCTGAGCGCCGAGGGCAGCGACTGCGTGCATATCGTTGCGCGCTGCAAGCTGTCCGGGCAGACCGGGGTGGAAATGGAGGCGCTGACGGCGGCCAGCGTCGCCGCGCTGACCATCTATGACATGTGCAAGGCGGTGGACCGCGGCATGACCATCGAGAGCGTGCGTCTGCTGGAGAAACTCGGCGGCAAGAGCGGCCATTACCAGGCTGATGCGCAATGAAGATCAATGTCGTGTATTTCGCCCGCTACCGCGAGGTGCTGGGGCTCGATGGCGAAACGCTGGAAGGCGATTTCGCCCGTATCGAGGATGTGCGCCAGGCCCTGCTCGGCAAGGGCGAGGCCTATGCGGTGCTGGCCGGGCAGAACCTGATGTGCGCGCGCAACCAGGATCTGTGCAGGACGGACGAAACCCTTGCAGACGGCGACGAAGTGGCTTTCTTCCCGCCGGTTACCGGAGGTTGAGATGAGCGTCAGGGTACAGGCTGCGCCTTTCGACCCGGGAGCGGAAACCAATGCCATGCATGCGGCCAATGTCGGTGTTGGCGCGGTGGTGGCGTTTGTCGGCTATGTCCGCGATTTCAATGATGGGCTTGATGTGGCCGGGATGTTTCTCGAGCACTACCCGGGCATGACCGAAAAGGCCCTGGGCAAGATCGTGACCGAGGCCGGGCAGCGCTGGCCGTTGCTCAAGGTCGAGGTACTGCACCGGGTCGGGGCTCTGCAGCCAGGCGAGCCGATCGTCTTCGTCGGCGTCGCCAGCGCCCATCGCCAGGCGGCGTTCGACGCCTGCAATTTCATCATGGACTACCTCAAGACCCGGGCACCGTTCTGGAAGAAGGAGCAGACCAGCGAAGGGGAGCGCTGGGTCGAGGGCAAGCAGAGCGATACCGATGCGGCGGGGCGTTGGTAGACAGCACTTCTGAAAACCATGCAAAACCCTGTGGGAGCTGGCAAGCCACACACAGGGTTTTGTGTTGTTCTCGCAATTGAGGTTGTTGTGTTTCCATACGATAAAGTCCAGTATGGATTAACAAGTACAAATAACCACGGGCCGTCGCGCCCGACTCCTTTCCTCTGTCTTGTCACCCCCAACACAACAACGAGCGAGAGAGCCCCATCATGAAGACCACCCACCTGATCGCCGGCCTGGCCCTCGGCCTGCTGGCCAGCAGCCCGCTGTTCGCCGCGGAAAAGACCCTGCGCATCGGCATCGAGGCGGCCTATCCACCGTTCGCCTACAAGACCCCGGACGGCAATATCGCCGGCTTCGACTACGACATCGGCAACGCCCTGTGCGCCGAGATGAAGGTCGAGTGCAAGTGGACCGAACAGGAATACGATGGCCTGATCCCATCGCTGAAGGTGAAGAAGATCGACGCCGCGCTGTCTTCGATCACCATCACCGAGGAGCGCAAGAAATCCGTGGACTTCACCCACAAGTACTACTTCACCGGGGCGCGCCTGGCGATGAAGGAGGGCAGCCAGGTCGATGACCAGTACGAAGCCCTGAAAGGCAAGCGCATCGGCGTGCAGCGGGCGACCACCACCGACCGTTATGTCACTGCGGTGCTGGTGCCCAAGGGCGTTGAAGTGGTGCGCTACACCACCAACGAAGAAATCTTCATGGACATGGCCTCGGGCCGGCTCGACGGCGTTTTCGCCGACACCATCCCGCTGCAGTTGGGCTTCCTCGAGAGCGACAAGGGCAAGGGCTTCGCGTTCGTCGGCCCGGAACTGAAGGATCCCAAGTTCGTCGGTGAAGGCGCCGGGATCGCCGTGCGCAAGGGCAATACCGAGCTGGTCGCGGAACTGAACAAGGCCATCGATGCGATTCGCGCCAATGGCGAGTACCAGAAGATCCAGGCCAAGTACTTCAAGACCGATATCTACGGCGACTGATCTGTCGCCCCAAGCCAGGGCCTGACGCTGGTCAGGCCTTGAGCTCCTTCAGGTGCTTGTACACCGTCGCCCGCCCCATGTTCAGCACATTGGCCACATAGTTGGCCGCACTCTTGCCCTTGAACGCGCCTTCGGCATGCAGGGCCAGGACCAGCTCGCGCTTGTGATCGCGGGTGAGCAGGTTGAGGCTGAGCTGACGCTGGCGCAGCCAGCTGTTGAGGAAGGTGTTGATGCGTTCCTGCCAATCATCGCGGAACAGTGATTCCGGCTGCGGAATCAGCTTGCCCGGCGAAAGGAACAGGTCCAGTGCCGCCTTGACGTTCTCGAACAGGGAAATGTTCAGGTTGATGCACAGCACCGCCAGCGGCTGGCCCGACGGGTCGCGCAGCACGGTGCTCAGCGAGCGGATCTTCTGGCCGTCCCAGTTGAGCTTTTCATAAGGGCCGATATTGGTTTCTTCGGTGCCCTCCTCGAACATGTCTTCCAGCGCCGCGTCGTCGCCGATCTCGCGCTTGGACAGGTTGTTGGCGATGTAGTCGATCTTCTGCGTGCGCAGGTCGTGCAGGACCACTTCGGCATGGGGGAAGAACAAGGTGGCGATGGCATCGGCGATCGCCCGGTAGTTCTGCAGGAATGGATCGGGGCTGGACATTCTGGCGGGCTCCGCGATGGGGTCGGCGCCCTTGGTGCAGGGCGCTGGGAGTTTGCCGCAAACGGCCGGAGGAGTCACCCGCCGAGGCGCGCGGGTGACAGTTGTGCGGCGCTCAGGCCGAAGCCACGCAATTCGGCCGGCAATTCTTCTCCACGCACCAGCGCGGCGCTGGCCTGGCCCATGGCCGGCGAGGTCTGGATGCCATAGCCACCTTGCGCGGCGACCCAGAACAGGCCGCTCACCAAGGGGTCGAAGCCGGCCACCAGGTCACCGTCGGCAACGAAGCTGCGCAGCCCGGCCCAGGTGCGGAAGGGGCGGCGGATCGTCAGGGTGGTGGCTTCCTCGATCTGGTAGATGCCCAGGGCGATGTCCAGCTCTTCCGGCTGTACATCGTGGGGCTCGACCGGGTCGGCGTTGCACGGCGAGCCCAGGAGCATGCCGGCGTCGGGCTTCATGTAGAACGACTCGTCCAGGCTGACCAGCATCGGCCAGGCGTGGGTGTCGATGCCTGCCGGCGCTTCGAAGATGAACGCGGCGCGGCGCTTGGGTTGCAGGCCCAGCGGCCTGGCCCCGGCCAGCTCACCGATCCTGTCGGCCCAGCCTCCGGCGGCATTGATCAGCACCGGGGCGCGGAACTGACCGCGTGAGGTTTCGACGAGCCACTGACCCTGTGCATCCTTGTCCAGGCCCAGCACTTCGCAATCGCCATGGATCTCGCCCTGCTGGCGGCGGATGCCGCGCAGGTAGCCTTGGTGCAGGCCGTCGGTATCGATATCGCTGGCGCTGGGGTCGTACAGGGCGCCGTGGACCTTCTCCCGCTTGAGCACCGGAATCCGCGCGCAGGCTTCATCGGCGTCGAGCAACTGCATGTCCGGCACGCAGGCGCGGGCGCTTTCGAACTGGCGCTGGAGTTCTTCGGCATCGCCTTCGAAGTCCACGGTCATCTCGCCGCGCGGGGTCAGTAGCGGGTGGTCGGCGAAGCCGGTGGGTGGCTGGTCGAAGAAGGCCCGGCTGGCGAGGGTCAGGGCGCGTACCTGCGGCGTGCCGTAGGCAGCGGTGTAGAGCGCCGCCGAGCGACCGGTGGAGTGATAGCCCGGCAGGGTTTCGCGCTCCAGCAGCAGGACCTTGCCGTGGGGCGCCAGCCAGTAGCCGGTGGACGCGCCGGCAATGCCGGCGCCGATGATGATGTAGTCGGCCTGTTGCATGACAGTCTCCGCGACTCAGTGGCTGCACTGCAGATGGTAGAGGGCATTGGCCAGGGCGATGTCTTCCAGGCCGAGGCCGATGGAACGGAAGAACGCGTGGCGCTTGTATTCGGGGCGGGCGGCATGGCCGCTGACCAGTTCCGGCAGGTCGCCGACGATGGCGGCCTGGTTCCAGCCATGCTGTTCGGCGGCCAGGCGCATTTCGCCGGCGCTGCCCGGGGTGGTCCTGCGGTAGTCGCAGTAGACGTCCATCGCTGCCAGGCTGGCCGGTGGTACTTCGTGGGCGCGTACGGCGTTGGTGCTGATCGAGGTGATCAGCGCCGGTTTGCTCAGCTTGGCCGGGTCGATCACCGGCTTGGCCGAAGAGGTGCAAAGCAGGATCACATCGGCGTCGTGCAGCGCGCTATCGAGGTCATCATGCAGGTCCAGGCGGCTGTCCAGGGCGAGAAGGGCGTTGCGCTGCTCGGCGCTTTTGCCGTGCAGGGATGGCGAGTACAGGCGGATGTCCTGCCATTCGCGCAATTCGCTGACGTAATGCAAATGGGCGAGCGCGATCGGGCCGCTGCCGATGATGGTCAGGCGCCGGGCGTCGGCCGGGGCCAGGGTATCCACCGCAACAGCGGTGGTGGCGGCAGTACGCGCCGTGGTCAGTTCGCCGGCGTCGCAGAGCAGCAGGGGCTGGCCGCTGTCCATCGACATCAGCAGGGTCCAGGCGGTCACCAGCGGGCCCTGGTCGCGGACGATGTAGGGAGACGTCTTGACGCCATAGACCCGTTCTTCGGCGAGCACGCCGCCGTAGTTGATGAAATCGCCCTGGCCGGCGGGAAACTCCACCAGTTGCTGTGGCGGTTGCACCGCCTGGCCGGCGGCCAGGTCGCGGAACAGATCGCGCAGCACCCGGGGTACATCCACCCGGGCGAGCAGTTGGCGGGCTTGCTGCTGATCGATGACTAGAGGCGCGGCCATAGCGAAGGACTCCGGGGCTGGTTTATAAACTAATTTTTCCATTATGGACTTTTAGTTTAAGTATTTTCCATCCCCAGGGGCTGAAATTTGTGGTGTTGCTGGTGGCCCTATCGCTGGCAAGCCAGCTCCCACAGACCCCCCCGTGGGAGCTGGCTTGCCAGCGATAGGGCCACCAGCATCACCACAAATCTCCACGCATAAAAAAACGCAGTCCGAAGACTGCGTTCCTTGTCATCACCCGTGCTTCTTCGGCACCGGCTTGAGCAACTCCGTAGGCGGCATCTCGCAACTGATCTTGCGCCCGAGCAGTTCCTCGATCGCCGGCAATTGGTAGGAATCGTCCTCGCCGGCAAAGCTGATCGATACCCCGCTGGTCCCGGCCCGGCCGGTGCGGCCGATGCGGTGCACGTAGTCGTCCGGATCTTCCGGCAGGGTGAAGTTGATCACGTGGCTGATGCCATCGATGTGAATGCCGCGACCGGCAACGTCGGTGGCGACCAGCACGGTAATGCGGCCTTCGCGGAAGTTCTCCAGGGTGCGGATGCGCTTGTGCTGCGGCACGTCACCGGACAACTGCGCAGCGTTGACACCGTCGCGCACCAGGCGCTCTTCGATCCGCCGTACTTCGTCCTTGCGGTTGGCGAAGACGATGACCCGTTCCCACTTGTTCTCGGTGACCAGGTTGTACAGCAGTTTGTACTTGTCGCTGCCGGCAACGGCGTAGACATGCTGCTCCACGGTTTCGCTGGCGACGTTCTCCGGCTCGATCTCGACGATGGCCGGATTGGTGGTCCATTGCTTGGCCAGGTTCATCACGTCTTCAGTGAAGGTTGCCGAGAACAGGAGTGTCTGGCGCTCGCTCTTGGGCGGGGTCTGGCGAATGATCTGGCGCACCTGCGGGATGAAGCCCATGTCGAGCATGCGGTCGGCTTCGTCCAGCACCATCACCTCGACCATGTCCAGGTGCACTTCGCCACGCTGGTTGAAGTCCAGCAGGCGGCCCGGGGTGGCGACGAGGATGTCGCAGTGGCGAGCTTCGAGGGCCTTGAGCTGCTTGTCGTAGTCCATGCCCCCGACGAAGGTCATCACGTTGAGGCCGGTATATTTGGTCAGCGCCGCGGCATCCTTGGCGATCTGCACCACCAGCTCGCGGGTCGGGGCGATGATCAGTGCCCGCGGCTCGCCCATGTAGCGCTCTTTGGGCGGCGGGGTCTGCTGCAACTGGGTGATGATCGAGATCAGGAAAGCCGCAGTCTTGCCGGTGCCGGTCTGGGCCCGGCCGATTGCATCCTGGCCGCGCAGGGTGAACCCCAGCACCTGGGCCTGGATCGGCGTGCAATAGGGGAAGCCGAGGTCGTGGATGGCATGCATCAGCTCCGGCGAGAGCTTGAAATCATGGAAGCGGGTCTTGCCTTCCTGCGGCTCGACCACGAAATCTTCCAGCTTCCAGGTCGAGGCCTGGGGCTTCGGCTTGCGTTCGCGGCGCGGCTTGGCGGCAGGCTGGCTGCGTGCAGGCTTGGCCGCCTCCGTGGTCTCTGCGCGGGCTGGCGTTTCGGCTTTGCGCTGGTCGACGGCGGGCGGTGCGGGAGCGGGAGTCGGGGCAGGTGGCTGCATCACGGGGGCAGCGCTTTCGGCGACGAGTTGCTCAACCTCGCCTTTGCCGAACATCTTCTTGAGTGCTTTGAGCACGATCTTCTCATCGATTGGTTAAGGAATGTACGCCGGGCAGTGTAATGCAAGATTCGGGCTCGGCGTAGTGGATTGATCCGACAACTACAGGTAATGCGACTTTCAGCGCAGACGCTGGCTCAGCCAGTCGAAGATGTCGCGGATTTCGTCCTGTACCACCTCGTGCTCCATCGGGTACTCCAGCCAGTTGGCGCTGACACCCCAGTGCTTGAGGTACTCGAACGCGGTTCTGCCCATTGCCGGGAGCACCACCGGGTCATTTACGCCGTGCAGGCACAGCGCCGGGATGCGCTGCTGGCTGGCGGTAAGCTGGGTGTCGTCCTTGAAGGTCGGCGCATAGGTGGACAGTGCCAGCACGCCTCCGAGCGCGCCTTGCCACCTTATATAGGCGGTATGCAGCACCACCGCGCCACCTTGGGAGAAGCCGGCAAGAAAGATTCGGTTCGGGTCGATGCCGGCAGCGCGCTGCCCTTCGATCAGGCCGATGACCTGCTCGGCGGACTCTTCCAGTTGCGCCTCGTCTATGGCCCGGGCCGGGCTCATGGCCTTGATGTCGTACCAGCTGGGCATTTCATAGCCACCGTTGATCGTCACCGCGCGGCTTGGTGCCTGGGGCATAACGAAACGGGTAGTGAGCAGACGCTCCTGCAACATCTCGGCAACCGGCATGAAGTCGTAGCGATCGGCCCCTAGTCCGTGCAACCAGATCACACAGGCGTCGGCGGTCTTCTGGGGTTCGAGAATCAAAGGGTTGGTCATGACTGCTCCGAAGTAGTGCACGCGAACTCAATGCGGTGCATGAAAAAAAGGCACGCGAGGGCCACGGGGAAAAAAGATGTCGCATTGCTATAACTTTGCCAGTTGCCAAAGGCTGAACCGCTTTAGCCAAGCGATGTGGTACGCGCTTTGCTACACCCCCTTCGACATGATGTGGCGTGTTTCCTCGGTAACACCTCCTCATGGGAAAACCAAGGCTGTCACAGAACAGCGAATTGCGCCAATTGACCCAATAACAAGCCGAAACGGGTCGGATGCGCCTCATAAGGGTGCGGTGCAAGCCGGCTCAACACAATAAGAGCGAACTGGAGGTTTTAATGAAGATGTTGAAGTCCACCCTGGCAGTCATGACGGCTGCCGCAGCGCTGGGCCTGAGTTCCTTTGCCCAGGCGGGTGCAACCCTGGATGCGGTGCAGAAGAAAGGCTTTGTACAGTGTGGGGTCAGTGACGGTCTGCCGGGCTTCTCGGTGCCGGACGCCAAGGGCACCATCGTCGGCATCGACGCTGACGTCTGCCGCGCCGTGGCCGCCGCAGTGTTCGGCGATGCGACCAAGGTCAAGTTCAGCCAGCTGAACGCCAAGGAGCGTTTCACCGCGCTGCAGTCCGGTGAAGTCGACGTGCTGTCGCGCAATACCACCTGGACCAGCTCGCGCGATGCCGGCATGGGCCTGGTGTTCGCCGGTGTCACCTACTACGACGGCATCGGCTTCCTGGTGAACAAGAAGCTCGGCGTTTCCAGCGCCAAGGAGCTGGACGGTGCAACCATCTGCATCCAGGCCGGTACCACCACCGAACTGAACGTCTCCGACTACTTCCGTGCCAACGGCCTGAAGTACACCCCGATCACCTTCGACACGTCCGATGAAAGCGCCAAGTCGCTTGAATCCGGCCGTTGCGACGTGCTGACCTCGGACAAGTCGCAGCTCTACGCACAACGCTCCAAGCTGGCCTCGCCGACCGACTACGTCGTTCTGCCTGAAACCATCTCCAAGGAACCGCTGGGCCCCGTCGTGCGCAAAGGCGACGAAGAGTGGTTCTCCATCGTGCGCTGGACCCTGTTCGCCATGCTCAATGCCGAAGAGGCGGGCGTCACCTCGAAGAACGTCGAGGCTGAAGCCAAGTCGACCAAGAACCCGGACGTGGCCCGTATGCTCGGCGCCGACGGTGAGTACGGCAAGGACCTGAAACTGCCGAAGGACTGGGTCGTACAGATCGTCAAGCAAGTGGGCAACTACGGCGAAGTGTTCGAGAAGAACCTTGGCAAGAGCACCCCGCTGCAGATCGACCGCGGCCTGAACGCCCTGTGGAACAACGGCGGCATCCAGTACGCGCCTCCGGTGCGCTGATCGGGTCGGCCCGCGGTGACGTTCCTGTCACCGCGGGCCGTAGCGTTTCTTCTCTTCGGGGCCTTTCATGCACAATCCACCCAGGGGCTTGTCCCTTAGCGATCCACGCGTTCGCGCGTGGCTGTTCCAGATCCTCACGATAGTCTTCGTGGTCGGTCTGGGCTGGTATCTGTTCCACAACACCCAGACCAACCTGCAACACCGGGGCATCACCTCGGGCTTCGACTTCCTCGAGCGCAGCGCCGGCTTCGGCATCGCCCAGCATCTGATTCCCTACACCGAATCCGATTCCTATGCACGGGTCTTCGTCATCGGCCTGCTCAACACGCTGCTGGTGACCTTCATCGGTATCATCCTCGCGACCTTGCTCGGCTTCATCATCGGTGTGGCGCGGCTGTCGCCGAACTGGATGATCAACAAGCTGGCCACCGTCTACGTCGAGACCTTCCGCAACATCCCGCCGCTCCTGCAGATCCTCTTCTGGTATTTCGCGGTGTTCCTGACCCTGCCGGGGCCACGGGGCAGCATCAACATCAACGACACCTTCTTCATCAGCAACCGCGGGCTGAACATGCCCGGGGCCTCGCTGGCCGAAGGTTTCTGGCCGTTCGCGGTAGCGGTGCTGCTGGCTATCGTCGCCGTGGTCGCCATGGTGCGCTGGGCCAATCGCCGCTTCGAGGCCACCGGCGAGCCGTTTCACAAGTTCTGGGCCGCCGTCGGCCTGCTGCTGCTGATTCCGGGCTTGAGCGTGCTGCTGTTCGGCAACCCGCTGAGCTGGGAACTGCCGGAGTTGAAAGGCTTCAACTTCGCCGGTGGCTGGGTGCTGATTCCCGAGCTGCTGGCGCTGACCCTGGCGCTGACCATTTACACCGCGGCGTTCATTGCCGAGATCGTTCGTTCCGGGATCCGCTCGGTGAGCCACGGCCAGACCGAAGCGGCGCGCTCCCTGGGCCTGCGCGAAGGGCCGACCCTGCGCAAGGTGATCATTCCCCAGGCCATGCGGGTGATCATTCCGCCGCTGACCAGCCAATATCTGAACCTGGCGAAGAACTCCTCGCTGGCTGCCGGTATCGGTTACCCGGAAATGGTTTCGCTGTTCGCCGGCACCGTGCTCAACCAGACCGGGCAGGCCATCGAGGTGATAGCCATCACCATGAGCGTGTACCTGGCCATCAGCATCAGCATTTCCCTGCTGATGAACTGGTACAACAAGCGCATTGCGCTGATCGAGCGGTAAGGAGACGCGCATGAGTACCCATGTTTTCAAACCCGACATGCCGCCACCGGTGAAGACCGTCGGCGTCGTCGCCTGGCTGCGGGCCAACCTGTTCTCCAGCTGGCTCAACACCCTGCTGACCCTGTTCGCCATCTACCTGGTCTGGCTGATCGTGCCGCCCTTGCTGCAATGGTCGATCTTCGACGCCAACTGGGTCGGCACGACCCGCGCCGACTGCACAAAGGAGGGCGCCTGCTGGGTGTTCGTCCAGCAGCGCTTCGGCCAGTTCATGTATGGCTATTACCCCACCGAACTGCGCTGGCGCGTTGACCTGACGGTGTGGCTGGCAGTGATCGGCGCGGCGCCGCTGTTCATCTCGCGCTTCCCGCGCAAGGCGGTCTACGGCCTGTGCTTCCTCGTCGCCTACCCGATCATCGCCTACACCCTGCTGCATGGTGGCCTGGGCATGACCACGGTACCCACCAGCCAGTGGGGCGGCCTGATGCTGACCCTGGTGATCGCTACCGTGGGCATCGTCGGCGCCTTGCCGCTGGGCATCCTGCTGGCGCTTGGCCGGCGTTCGAAGATGCCGGCGGTAAAGGTGGTCTGCGTGACCTTCATCGAGTTCTGGCGCGGCGTGCCGTTGATCACCGTGCTGTTCATGTCCTCGGTGATGCTTCCGCTGTTCCTGCCCGAGGGCATGAGCTTCGACAAGCTGCTGCGCGCCATGATCGGGGTGATCCTGTTCCAGTCGGCCTATATCGCCGAGGTGGTGCGCGGTGGCCTGCAGGCCATTCCCAAGGGCCAGTACGAAGCCGCCGCCGCCATGGGCCTGGGCTACTGGCGCGCCATGGGCCTGGTGATCCTGCCGCAGGCCCTGAAGCTGGTGATTCCCGGCATCGTCAACACCTTCATTGCCCTGTTCAAGGACACCAGCCTGGTGATCATCATCGGCCTGTTCGACCTGCTCAACAGCGTCAAGCAGGCGGCTGCCGACCCCAAATGGCTGGGTATGGCGACCGAGGGCTACGTGTTCGCGGCCCTGGTGTTCTGGATTTTCTGTTTCGGTATGTCCCGCTACTCCATGCATCTGGAGCGCAAGCTGGATACAGGCCACAAGCGTTAGGAGAGATTTTGATGAGCGAAGCGATCAAACAGCCTGTAGGCCCTGAAGGCATTATCCAGATGCAGGGCGTGAACAAGTGGTACGGCCAGTTCCACGTGCTCAAGGACATCAACCTGAATGTGCGCCAGGGCGAGCGCATCGTCCTGTGCGGGCCGTCCGGCTCGGGCAAGTCCACCACCATCCGTTGCCTCAACCGTCTGGAAGAGCACCAGCAGGGCCGCATCGTGGTGGATGGCGTGGAACTGACCAACGACCTCAAGCAGATCGAGGCGATCCGCCGTGAAGTCGGCATGGTGTTCCAGCACTTCAACCTGTTCCCGCACCTGACCATCCTGCAGAACTGCACCCTGGCCCCGATGTGGGTCCGCAAGATGCCCAAGCGCAAGGCCGAGGAAATCGCCATGCACTATCTGGAGCGGGTACGGATTCCGGAGCAGGCGCACAAATTCCCGGGGCAGTTGTCCGGTGGCCAGCAGCAGCGCGTGGCTATCGCCCGGGCGCTGTGCATGAAACCGAAGATCATGCTGTTCGACGAGCCGACCTCGGCACTCGACCCGGAGATGGTCAAGGAAGTGCTGGATACCATGGTCAGCCTGGCGGAAGACGGCATGACCATGCTCTGCGTGACCCACGAGATGGGCTTCGCCCGGACCGTGGCGAACCGGGTGATCTTCATGGACAAGGGGGAAATCGTCGAGCAGGCGGCACCGGATGACTTCTTCGACCGGCCGCAGAATGACCGGACCAAGTTGTTCCTGAGTCAGATCCTGCATTGATTGAGGTGGCTGGCAGACTCTGGTCTGCCAGCCATTCTTGTGTTGTTTTTGAGGGCCTCATCGCTGGCAAGCCAGCTCCCACAGGTTATGCGGTACCTGTGGGAGCTGGCTTGCCAGCGATGAGGCCCTCAAGAGCAATAAGACTCCTGGATCAGTTCTCTTCTTCCTTCACCACCGGCGCCGGTGGTGGCCGCAGCCCGACCTCGGCTACCAGCTTCAACTGCTTGCCATTGCGCATGACCTCGATGGCCACCTTCTCGCTCGGCTTGATCCGTGCCACCTGGTTCATCGAGCGCCGACCGTCCCCGGCCGGTTCGCCATTGATACTCAAAATCACGTCACCCAGTTGCAAGCCTGCTTTTTGTGCCGGCCCGTCGCGGAAAATCCCCGCGACCACGATACCCGGGCGACCCTTCATGCCGAACGACTCCGCCAGCTCCTCGCTCAGCGGCTGTACTTCAAGGCCCAGCCAGCCGCGAATCACCTGGCCATGCTCGATGATCGACTTCATCACCTCCAGCGCCAGCTTGGTAGGAATCGCGAAACCGATGCCCTGGGAGCCGCCCGATTTGGAGAAGATCGCCGTATTGATCCCGGTCAGGTTGCCGTTGGCGTCCACCAGCGCGCCGCCGGAGTTGCCCGGGTTGATCGCAGCGTCGGTCTGGATGAAGTCTTCGTAGTTGTTCAGGCCCAGCTGGTTGCGGCCGGTGGCGCTGATGATGCCCATGGTCACGGTCTGGCCTACGCCGAAGGGGTTGCCGATGGCCAGGGCGACGTCGCCGATGCGGATGGTGTCGGAGCGGCCGATGGTGATCGCCGGCAGGTTCTTCAGGTCGATCTTCAGCACCGCCAGGTCGGTTTCCGGGTCGCTGCCGATGACCCGGGCCAGGGTTTCACGACCGTCCTTGAGCGCCACCACGATCTGGTCGGCACCGGCGGTCACGTGGTTGTTGGTCAGCAGATAGCCTTCCGGGCTCATGATCACCGCCGAACCCAGGCTCGACTCCCAGCGGCGCTGCTTGGGCAGGTTGTCGCCGAAGAAGCGGCGGAACTGCGGATCCTCGAACAATGGATGGGCGGACTTGTTGACCACCTTGGTGGTGTACAGGTTGGCAACGGCCGGCGCTGCGTGGGTCACCGCGTCGGCGTAGGACACCGGGCCCTGGACCACATTGGTGGTCTGCGGTGCCTGTTGCAGGTTGACGTCCTGGCTGGGCAGGCCGACCCACTCGGGAAAACGCTGGATGACCAGCATGGCGATCAGCACGCCGGTGAACAGCGGCCAGCCGAAGTAACGCAGAGCCTTGAACATTTAACGCATCCTGGGGGAGTTGGCCCGAGCCGGTGACGCTATGGGGAAAGTGGTTTGAAGCGCGCGATGATACTTCGGCAAGCACCCGGCAGGAACCGCTAAATCACTCGGCGAGCGATGCCTGCCACCGAGTGCCCCGGGGCATTGCCGGCGGTTTCCCCGAAACCGTCGACGGCCCATAATGGCCGGCATTATACGGGGCCTTGCGCCACGCTGAACTGCTGAATTGAGGAGTCTTTCCATGGCTGTTGCCCTGACTACCCTGGTCGAAGAAGCCGACCGTTATCTCGGTAGTGCAAAAATCCAGGATTACTGCCCTAACGGCCTGCAGGTCGAGGGGCGCCCGCAGGTGACCCGCATCGTCAGCGGCGTTACCGCCAGCCAGGCACTGCTGGACGCGGCGGTTGAGGCGGGAGCGGACCTGGTGCTGGTGCATCACGGCTATTTCTGGAAAGGCGAGAACCCGTGCATCACCGGGATGAAGCAGCGGCGCCTGAAAACCCTGCTCAAGCACGACATCAGCCTGCTGGCCTACCACCTGCCGCTGGACGTGCACCCGGAGGTGGGCAACAACGTGCAGTTGGCCCGGCAACTGGACATCACCGTCGAAGGCCCGCTGGATCCCGCCAACCCGCGCGTGGTGGGGCTGGTCGGTTCGCTGGCCGAGCCGGTGTCGGCCCGTGACTTCGCCCGTCGGGTCAGTGAAGTCATGGGGCGCGAGCCGCTGCTGGTCGAGGGCGAGGACGTCATCCGCCGGGTGGGCTGGTGCACCGGCGGCGGCCAGGGCTATATCGACCAGGCGATCGAGGCGGGTGTGGACCTGTTCATCAGCGGCGAAGCGTCCGAGCAGACCTACCACAGCGCCCGGGAGAACGGCATCAGCTTCATCGCAGCCGGCCACCACGCGACCGAGCGCTACGGCGTCCAGGCGCTTGGCGATTACCTGGCCCGGCGTTTTGCCCTGGAGCATCTGTTCATCGACTGCCCCAACCCTGTGTGAGCCCAAACGGTCGGGCATATCCATAGATTGTTTCGTTCTAGCCACCCTCCTAAATAGAAGCGGGCGCTGTGATAGAGTGGCCCGCTCGAACACGGCCCGTTTGGCCGTCCACAAGATCGTTTTTCCCGTGAGTAGCCATGGTCGACAAACTGACGCATTTGAAACAGCTGGAGGCGGAAAGCATCCACATCATTCGTGAGGTGGCCGCCGAGTTCGACAACCCGGTGATGCTTTACTCCATTGGCAAGGATTCGGCCGTGATGCTGCATCTGGCACGCAAGGCCTTCTTCCCTGGCAAGCTGCCGTTTCCTGTGATGCACGTCGACACCCAATGGAAATTCCAGGAGATGTACCGCTTCCGCGACAAGATGGTCGAGGAAATGGGCCTGGAGCTGATCACCCACGTCAACCCCGAAGGTGTGGCGCAGGGCATCAACCCGTTCACCCACGGCAGCTCCAAGCACACCGACATCATGAAGACCCAGGGCCTCAAGCAGGCGCTGGACAAGCACGGCTTCGACGCCGCCTTCGGTGGCGCGCGCCGCGACGAAGAGAAGTCGCGGGCCAAGGAACGCGTATATTCCTTCCGCGACAGCAAGCACCGCTGGGACCCGAAGAACCAGCGTCCGGAGCTGTGGAACGTCTACAACGGCAAGGTCAACAAGGGCGAGTCGATTCGCGTGTTCCCCCTGTCGAACTGGACCGAGCTGGACATCTGGCAATACATCTATCTCGAAGGCATCCCGATCGTGCCGCTGTACTTCGCTGCCGAGCGTGAAGTCATCGAGAAGAACGGCACCCTGATCATGATCGACGACGATCGTATCCTCGAGCACCTGAGCGACGAGGAAAAAGCCCGCATCGTCAAGAAGAAGGTGCGTTTCCGTACCCTCGGCTGCTACCCGTTGACGGGTGCCGTCGAGTCGGAGGCCGAGACCCTGACGGACATCATTCAGGAAATGCTCCTGACCCGTACGTCCGAACGCCAGGGCCGTGTCATCGACCACGATGGCGCCGGTTCCATGGAAGACAAGAAACGCCAAGGCTACTTCTAATTTCAGGGTTACTCCATGTCGCACCAATCTGATCTGATCAGCGAGGACATCCTCGCCTACCTGGCCCAGCACGAGCGCAAGGAACTCCTGCGTTTCCTCACCTGCGGCAACGTCGACGACGGCAAGAGCACCCTGATCGGTCGCCTGCTGCACGATTCGAAGATGATCTACGAGGACCACCTCGAGGCCATCACCCGTGACTCGAAGAAAGTCGGCACCACCGGCGAAGAGGTCGATCTGGCACTGCTGGTCGACGGCCTGCAGGCCGAGCGCGAGCAGGGAATCACCATCGATGTCGCCTACCGCTACTTTTCCACCGCCAAGCGCAAGTTCATCATCGCCGACACCCCGGGCCACGAGCAGTACACCCGCAACATGGCCACCGGCGCCTCCACCTGCGACCTGGCGATCATCCTCGTTGACGCCCGCTATGGTGTGCAGACCCAGACCCGCCGGCACAGCTACATCGCCTCGCTGCTGGGTATCAAGCACATCGTGGTCGCCGTCAACAAGATGGACCTGAAGGGCTTCGACGAGCAGGTCTTCGAGTCGATCAAGGCCGACTACCTGAAGTTCGCCGAAGGCATCCAGCTCAAGCCGAGCAGCCTGCACTTCGTGCCGATGTCGGCGCTCAAGGGCGACAACGTGGTCAACCGCAGCGAGCGTTCGCCGTGGTACACCGGCCCTGCGCTGATGGAAATCCTCGAGACCGTCGAAGTCGCCGCCGACCGCAACTTCACCGACCTGCGTTTCCCGGTGCAGTACGTCAACCGTCCGAACCTGAACTTCCGCGGCTTCGCCGGTACCATCGCCAGCGGTCTGGTGCACAAGGGTGATGAAGTGGTGGTCCTGCCGTCGGGCAAGAGCAGCCGGGTCAAGTCCATCGTAACCTTCGAAGGCGAACTGGAAAGCGCGGGTCCTGGCCAGGCCGTGACCCTGACCATGGAAGACGAGATCGACATCTCCCGCGGCGATCTGTTGGTCCATGCCGACAACGTACCGCCGGTGACCGACCAGTTCGACGCCATGCTGGTATGGATGTCCGAGGAGCCGATGCTTCCGGGCAAGAAGTACGACATCAAGCGCGCCACCAGCTATGTGCCGGGCTCGATTGCCAGCATCACCCACAAGGTCGATGTGAACACCCTCGAGCAGGGCGCTGCCAGCGCGCTGCAACTGAACGAGATCGGCCGGGTCAAGGTGGCCCTCGACGCGTCGATCGCCCTGGACGGTTACGACAGCAACCGCACCACCGGCGCCTTCATCGTCATCGACCGCCTGACCAACGGCACCGTCGGCGCCGGCATGATCATCGCCCCGCCAGTCCTGCCGCACGGCAGCACCGGCCAGCATGGCAAGCAGGCCCATGTCTCCACCGAGGAGCGTGCCCTGCGCTTCGGCCAGCAACCGGCCACCGTGCTGTTCAGCGGCCTGTCGGGCGCAGGCAAGAGCACCCTGGCCTATGCCGTCGAACGCAAGCTGTTCGACATGGGCCGTGCGGTCTACGTACTGGATGGCCAGAACCTGCGTCATGACTTGAACAAGGGCCTGCCGCAGGACCGCGCCGGTCGTACCGAGAACTGGCGTCGTGCCGCGCATGTGGCGCGTCAGTTCAACGAAGCCGGCCTGCTGACCCTGGCGGCGTTTGTCGCTCCGGATGCCGAAGGCCGCGAACAGGCCAAGGCGCTGATCGGCAAGGACCGTCTGGTTACCGTCTACGTCCAGGCTTCGCCGCTGGCTTGTCGCGAGCGTGACCCGCAAGGCCTGTACGCCGCCGGCGGCGACAACATCCCGGGCGAAAGCTTCCCGTACGATGTGCCGCAGGATGCCGACCTGGTGATCGATACCCAATCCACCAGCGTGGAAGAGGGCGTGAAGCAGGTGCTGGATGTGCTGCGTGCGCGTGGTGCGATCTAAGCATCCCGGCGGACAACAGAAACCCCGCTTCGGCGGGGTTTTTGTTTTCTGGCGTGATGGCCTCATCGCTGGCAAGCCAGCTCCCACAGGGTTCAGCGGCGCCGCAGGCCCTGTGGGAGCTGGCTTGCCAGCGATGAGACACGGATAAGCGCCACAGCATTCAGATATGTTTCTCCGACACCGGAATCACCCGCTTCTCCTTCACCGCCTTGTACGAAAAACTCGAATAGATCTCCTTCACCCCCGGCAGCGACTGCAAGGTTTCCCGAGCAAATTCCCCGAACGACTCCAGATCCCGAGCCAGCACCTCCAGCAGAAAGTCGTAACGTCCTGAAATGTTATGGCAGGCGACAATCTCCGGAATCTCCATCAGACGTTGCTCGAAAGCCCGGGCCATGTCCTTGGTATGCGAATCCATCATGATGCTGACGAAGGCGGTCACCCCGAAGCCCAGCGCCTTGGGTGAAAGGATCGCCTGATAGCCGGTGATATGCCCGCTTTCCTCCAGTTGCTTGACCCGCCGCCAGCACGGCGACGTGGTCAGGGCCACGCTGTCGGCCAGCTCGGAGATGGTCAGGCGCGCGTTGTCCTGCAGGGCGCCGAGCAGGGCGCGATCGGTGCGGTCAAGCGCATTGGGCAGGATTTGCCCCGATTTCAGCGGATCGTGGAGTTTCATGCCCGGAGATCCCCGTGGTGGTGGTCATATTTGGAAAAATATTAGTTCATCGCTGGCATAAGCTTATAGCAAGCCAACAAGAGGGCATCGCCATGAGCGGCTCCAGCAAGCAGCAAGGATTTGCTACCCGTGCCATTCACCATGGCTACGATCCGCAGGCCCACGGAGGGGCGCTGGTGCCGCCGGTCTACCAGACGGCCACGTTTGCCTTTCCCTCTGTCGAGTACGGCGCGGCCTGTTTTGCCGGCGAGGCGGCCGGGCATTTCTACAGCCGGATCTCCAACCCGACCCTGGCGCTTCTGGAAAACCGCATGGCGTCGCTGGAAGGCGGAGAGGCCGCGTTGGCCCTGGCATCGGGCATGGGCGCCATCACCGCAACGCTGTGGACCCTATTGCGCCCCGGTGACGAAGTTCTGCTCGGCAGCACCTTGTATGGCTGTACCTTTGCCTTCCTGCATCACGGCATCGGTGAATTCGGGGTCAGGCTGAAACATGTCGATATGGGTGACCTGAAAGCCGTAGAGGCAGCGATCACCCCGGCGACGCGGGTGATCTATTTCGAATCCCCGGCCAACCCCAACATGCACCTGGCCGATATCGCCGGGGTGGCGAAGATCGCCCGCCAACACGGCGCGACGCTGGTGGTAGACAACACTTACTGCACGCCGTACCTGCAACGTCCGCTGGAGCTGGGTGCCGACCTGGTGGTGCATTCGGCAACCAAGTACCTCAGCGGGCATGGCGATATCACCGCGGGGCTGGTGATCGGCGCGAAGGCGCTGGTGGACCGGATTCGTCTGGAAGGCCTGAAGGACATGACCGGTGCGGTGCTGTCACCCCATGACGCCTCGTTGCTGATGCGTGGGCTGAAGACCCTGAATCTTCGTATGGAACGGCACTGTGCCAATGCCCAGGCGCTGGCGGAGTTTCTCAGGAAGCAGCCGGAAGTGGAGGTGTTGCATTACCCCGGGCTGCCGTCTTTCCCGCAGCATGCGCTGGCGAAACGGCAGATGGCCTTGCCGGGCGGCATGCTGGCATTCGAATTGAAGGGTGGGATCCTTGCCGGGCGGCGCTTCATGAATGCGCTGCAACTGTTCTCGCGGGCGGTCAGCCTGGGCGATGCCGAGTCGCTGGCGCAGCATCCGGCGAGCATGACCCATTCCAGCTACACGTCGGAGGAGCGGGCGCAGCATGGGATTTCCGAGGGCTTGGTGCGTTTGTCGGTGGGGCTGGAGGATATCGATGACTTGCTGGGGGATGTGCGCCAGGCATTGAAGGCCTGTTCCCCAGGATAGGCCTCACAAGCATTTTCTAATCTTCTGTAGTCTTCCTACAAAAACGCGGTTTTGCCACGGATGTGTCTTTCGCGATTTGAAGAAGTCGCATGATTTTTCTCACCGCTGAATGAGCCTAGTTTCCGGGACAACGATTTCCCGGATCATGGAGCGCTCAGGATGGCGGCAGATAATCAACACCATGGCGAAATGCCCGATTCCGGGCTGGCCTGCCTGGTCATGCTGGCGCGATACCACAACCTGGCGGTCAACCCGGAACAGTTGCTCCATCGCTTCGCGGTCGGCAACGGTCGTTTCTGCACCAGCCTGATCCTCCAGGCGTTCAAGCAGCTCGGGCTCAAGGCGCGGGTTTCCAACTGCCCGGTCGAGCGCCTGCGCCATCTGCCGTTGCCGGCCATCGCCCTGGACGGGGAGGGCGGGTATTTCATCATCGCCAAGGTGGATGGCGATCAGGTTCTGCTTCAGGACCCACGACTCACGAGCCCGCAGGTATCGACACCTGACGCGTTGAGCAGACGCTGGAGTGGTGAGGTCATTCTCGTGCGATCCCGGGCGCACCTGCCCGGAGCGGTGGCGCGCTTCGACCTGTCCTGGTTCATCCCTGCTGTCGTCAGGCACCGGCACTTGCTGGGTGAAACCTTGCTGGTGTCGTTTGTCCTGCAACTGTTCGCCTTGCTCACGCCGCTGTTTTTCCAGGTGGTGATGGACAAGGTCCTGGTGCACCGGGGGCTGACCACCCTGGATGTCATCGTGATCGGCCTGCTGGTGATCACCTTGTTCGAAAGCCTGCTGGGCCTGCTGCGAACCTACGTCTTCGGTCACACCGCGTGCCGCATGGACGTGGAACTGGGCAAGCGGCTGTTTCAACACCTGGTGGACCTGCCGCTGGCGTACTTTCGCGCACGGAGAGTGGGCGATTCGGTCGCCCGGGCCAGAGAGCTGGAAAACATCCGCAGCTTCCTTACCGGCAACAGCATCACCGTGGTACTGGACGTGCTGTTTTCCGGGGTCTTCATTGCCGTGATGTTTGCCTACAGCGGCTGGCTGACCCTGGTCGTCGTGCTGTCGCTGCCGTTCTACGTGCTGGTTTCCTTGCTGGTCACACCGCCGCTGCGGGCGCGCCTGGAGCAGAGTTTCAACCGCGGTGCGGAAAACCAGGCCTTCCTGGTCGAGACCATCACCGGCATCGACACCCTCAAGTCGATGGCGGTGGAGCCGCAGGTCACCCGGCGCTGGGATGATCATCTGGCCGCCTATGTCGCGGCCAGCTTCAAGACCCAGAACCTGTCGGCACTGGCCCATGAGAGCGCCGCGCTGATCGGCAAGCTGGTCACCGTCGTCACCCTGTGGCTGGGCGCGCGGCTGGTGATCGAAGGCGAGCTGACCGTCGGCCAGTTGATCGCCTTCAATATGCTGGCGGGGCGGGTTTCGCAGCCGATCCTGCGGTTGGCGCAGCTGTGGAGCAGCTTCCAGCAGGTCGGGGTGTCCATCCAGCGCTTGGGTGACATCTTCAATGCTCGTACCGAAGCCAATCACGGTAATGCCAGCACGATGCCGAGGCTGGGTGGGCAGATCGAACTTGACCAGGTGAGCTTCCGTTACCGCGCCGATGCCAGCGAGGTTCTGCGCGGGGTCAGCCTGCGGATCGCGCCGGGGGAGGTCATAGGCGTGGTTGGGCGCTCCGGGTCGGGCAAGAGCACCCTGACCCGCCTGGTCCAGCGGCTCTATGCACCCGAACGTGGCCGGGTATTGCTCGACGGGATGGACCTCGCCCTGGTGGACGTTTCGTCCCTGCGCCGCCAGATCGGCGTGGTGCTGCAGGAAAACATGCTGTTTCGCCGCAGCGTTCGCGACAACATCGCCCTTGCCGATCCTGGCGCGCCAATCGAGGACATCATCGCAGCGGCGAAGCTGGCGGGTGCCCATGAATTCATCCTCGAATTGCCCGAGGGCTACGACACCCTGGTGGGGGAGCAGGGCGCTTCGCTCTCGGGCGGGCAGCGCCAGCGCCTGGCCATCGCCCGCGCCCTGATGGGCAATCCGCGCATCCTTATCCTCGACGAAGCCACCAGCGCCCTCGACTACGAGTCGGAGCGGATCATCCAGCAGAACATGGTGCGGATCTGCCGCGACCGTACGGTGATCATCATTGCTCATCGGTTGTCCGCGGTTCGTCATGCCGACCGGATCCTGGTCATGGAGCGCGGACAGATCGTCGAGCAGGGCGGCCACCAACAACTGCTGCAACGGCCTGACGGGGTCTACGCCCACTTGCACCGGTTGCAGCAAGGCGGTGGCGAATGACGGCCTGGCGTCTGTTGCTGGAGCGTTATCGCGACGCCTGGATCGAAGCCTGGCGTCGGCGCCGGGTAATAGATGGGCCGCGCCGGACGCAGAACGAGCTGGAGTTTCTGCCGGCTGCTTTGGCCCTTCAGGAAACCCCGGTGCATCCCGCGCCGCGCGTGCTCCAGTGGAGCTTGCTGTTGTTCACCGCGCTGGCCGTTGCCTGGGCCTGTATCGGCGAGGTGGATGTGGTCGCCAGTGCTACGGGGAAAGTGGTGCCCAGCGGGCGCAGCAAACGCATCCAGGCCAGCGAAGGCGCGGTGGTTCGGGCGATTCATGTCAGCGATGGACAAGCGGTCCGGGCCGGAGACCTGCTGGTGGAACTTGACGACCGGATCGCCGCCGCAGAGGTCGAGCGCCTGGGGGGTGAACTGCTGGCGGCGCAAATCGACATGGCACGAGCCCAGGCCTTGCTTCGGGCCATCGAGCGTCAGCGCGAACCGGAACACCTGGCCGCACTCATTCCCCAGGCCTCGCCCCAGCAGCAACAGGCAGCACAGCGCTGGCTGCTGGGGCAGTACGAGGAGTTGCGGGCGGCGCTGGACCAGGCCACGGCCGAAATCCATCAGCGCGGTGCCGAAGCCCGTTCTGCCGAAGCGCGGGTCGATTCGCTGATGAAACTGCTGGTTATCACCCGTCAGTTGGCCGCCGATTACCGGCAACTGTGGCAGGAGTCGGCCATGGCCAAGCACCGCTACCTGGAAAAGGAACAGATGCGTCTTGACCAGGAGCAGGAACTGGCTACCCAGCGCCTGCGCGTGGAAGAGCTGACGGCGGCAAAGGATGCCGCTGGCCATCGCCATGCCAGCGTCATCGCCCAGACCCGCCGGGCCATGCTCGATCTGCACGGTGAGGCCAGCAAGCGGGCGGTCGGCCTGAACCTGGAGTTGAGCAAGGCCGAACAGCGGCATCGCCTCAAGCGTCTGGTCTCCCCGGTCGACGGCACGGTACAGCAACTGGCGATTCATACCCGTGGCGGTGTGGTGACCGAAGCGCAGACGTTGATGGTGATCGTCCCGGTCGAGCAACCGGTGGAAGTCGAAGTGCAGTTCGAGAACAAGGATATCGGTTTTGTTTTTCCCGGGCAGTCGGTGGAAATAAAGATCGAGACATTCACGTTCACGCGGTACGGCGTTATTCCCGGCGTTGTCCAGAGTATTTCCAGCGATGCCATCGAAGATGAGCGGCGGGGGTTGGTGTATAGCGCCAGGGTGAAACTTGAGCAGCGGCATATTCGGGTTAATGAACGGGATATTCCTTTGTCCGCGGGTATGGCGGTGCGGGCCGAAGTGATAACGGACAGGCGCAAGGTGATCAGTTATTTCCTGAGTCCGTTGCAGCGGCATGTTCGGGAAAGTCTGGGGGAGAGATAAGTTATGAATGTTGCGCTGGGTTTGCTGCTGAAAACTGCACTCGTGATGATGGTGTGGTTTTGGAATTCTCTGCGGTTGCTTGCGCTGTTGCTGATTGTCCTGCTCGGAGCTTTGAGTGTGTGGAAGATTGTTGAGGTCGTCAGGTGGCCTGCTCCAATTCGTTACTTTCAAGATCCTTACGTATGTGGGCAGATCTCTGGTTATGTGCTCAGGTTTTCATGGGAGTATGTGTTGTATTGGCCGGAGTATGAAGGGCTGAGTTCGTGGGAGCCAGGGTTTCACAAAAATAAGAGCGGGTGCGATGCAAATCTGAATGCGCTTAAGTTGATTGCCTCGTGGCCAGAGATGAAGCCTGGTGTAAGCACGTACCGCTCTACCGGGTTTACGTACGATTTTGAAGGCGTAAGCATATTGGTGAAACCCTCTTCGAGGGCGGTTACAGATATGCAAAGGTTATTGAAATTAACGCTTGAGGGCCTGACTCCGGAGCAGCGTCGTGGAGTTGAATATATCAATGAGTTGGGGCTTTTTCATGTTCGTGGATTTGGTCCGATGAGCAGGGAAGGCGTGTCTGACTTCTATTGGAGTGAGCAGGATGGGCAAATAAAACACGTAGCCTATTGCCCATGGCTACCTATTCAGAAAAGAACTGCTGAATGTAATTTCAGGTTCTTTATTTCGGAGTTAGGGGCCTTTTCCGAAATTGAATTTCAATTTGAAAAGCTGGAGCACTGGCAAGAGATTGTGCGTGCTTCGGTGGATTTTCTTAACGAAGGGTTGATAGGGAGTTAAAGATGAGTAAATTGACTGAGTCCGATCTGGGGCATGCCAAAAAATTGCTCGAGGATGAGGGGCCTGCATCAATGTATGAGTATCTTGGTTCTAAAGGTGATCGATATTCAAAGTTGGCTGCCGGCGTGGTTGAGCTTAAATCCATATCAGGTATTGCAGCGTCCAGCTATATGCATTCCGTTGCAGGAAGGGAAGGCAGGCAGCTTTCGAAAGCTGATGTAGAAAGCATCATGCGTACCATGGCAAAACACTACCTGGATGACACGGGGTTGAGGTTGAAAGACGGCGTGGTTGATCGCGAAATAGATCATTTGGCGGCGGCCGCTTTTCATAGCGAGACATTCAAGGGGCATGGTTTGCCGGATGAAGCCTGGACGCTCTATCCCGTTCTCGAAGTGCTAACCAAACAAGGACGAGCGGCCTACTGGGAAAAGGTTCTGGACGCCGCCGGTGATCCGGTCAAGGAAGGACTGTTGACGGTGGATACCACGATGATGATGTCCTCTGCGAGTGCGATGGCACCGGAGCCTCAACGTCAACTGGCGAGGGAGTTCATCGACACATTCGACTCACCTTCCGGCTTGATGAGTATGGTTGCAACCGCATCGTCAAAATGGTTTGAGTCACTTATCGACTGGTTGCCGAGTTTCAATGTCGAGACACCACCTGTTGAAGCCGATCTCCAGCTTCAGATCAACACCACGCCTGCACCCCGGCAGGAAATCCTCGACGAAGACCGCATCCGCAATGACGTCTCCAACGGTTTCATCCAGAACCGTGCAACCCACAGCATCGCGTTCAGCGACGGCACCCTGGACAAGACCGATTTCACCTCCGCGCAGGTGGGCAGTATTGCCACAGGGGGCATCCGCCCCGGCGAATTGCAGCCTGACCCCAACGTGCAGCCCTCTTCCCATCTTTCCCAGTTCTACCGCGATGGCAACGAAAGCGGTTCCCCGGATTTCAGCTTGCGCAACGCAGTAGTGCTGGGCGGGCTGTCCGCCCAGACCGTGGTCAACACCTTCGTCGACCCGCTGTTGCTGGATCTCACCGGCAACGGTGCGGGCATGACGGCGATCAGCGACGGCGTGCTGTTCGATGTGGATAACAGCGGCTCCCTGCGCCGCACAGGCTGGGCCGATGCGCACACCGGGATGCTGGTACGGGAGGACGGCAGCGGGATCCGCAACATCAGCCAGCTGTTCTCCGAGTACTACGGCGGTCAGGCCGGGGTGGACGGCGGCTCGGGACAACGACCGCACAAGGACGGTTTTGCCGCCCTTGCCAGCGAGGACGGCAACCAGGATGGTGCGATCAATGCGCAGGACAGCATCTGGAGCCAGTTGCGTGTCTGGGTCGATGCCAACCAGGATGGCCGCGCCGAGGGCGCTGAGCTCAAAACGCCCGACGAACTAGGCATCACGGCGATCCGGGTCGACCAGGTCACCCCGCTGGCCGAACAGCGCCAAGGCAACCAGGTGCTGGCGCGGGGGACCTTTACCCGGGAGGGTGTCGAGCGCGAGATCCTGGCGGTCAACTTCCTCTCCGACTCCGTCAGTAACCGCATCACGCCCCAGCCGGGCGGCAACATCATCGAGTCGACGTCGGAAGGCACGACAACCCGGGCGTTCGCCAGCCAGAGCACGACAAACGCGGTGCTCGACGCGGCAACCCTGGGCGTTACCAACCTGTACGGTGGCAGCGGCGACGATGTACTCACGGCGGCTGCGGGTGGCAGTTGGCTAGTGGGCGGGCAGGGCAGCAATACCTACGTCGGCGGCGCAGGCGACGATGTCTTCGTCATCAGCGCCACTGACGACCCGACCAATATCAAGGGCAATGGTGGACGGGACACGGCATTGATCGTCGGCGACAAGGGCGTCGCGCTGAACATGGCCGAGTCCGGGCTGACCATTGCTCAAGGTGGCAGGGGCAAGGACATCATCGCCAGTGGCGGTGCCCGTGGCGTATTCATCAAGGGTGGCTCGGGTGACAGCACCTTGATCGGCGGGGCGGGCAACGACGTGCTGTCCGGCGGCAGCGGTCGCAATACCATCATCGGCGGCAGCGGCAAGTCGGTGATCTACGCCGGGCCGAAGGGCGACAGCATCCTGGCTTCCGATGGCGGCAGCATCATTTATGCCGGTGGCGGGGCTGACCTGATCCAGGGCGGTCCTGCGGATGACGTCATCGAGGCGGGCCGCGGCGATGCGCAGATCGATGGCGGGGGTGGCGTCAACCTGGTCTCGCTCCACGGCGGTCATGACCAATACCTGATCACCCGGACCGCGACCGGTTACCAGGTCGTCGACAGTGTGGTCGGGCGGGATGGCAAGTTGGCCCTGACGAATATCCAGAAACTCGGCTTTTCCGACCTGTCGGGCATCGACCTGGCAGCCCCCAACGCGCTACCGATTGCCGACATCGTGGAGGCCGCCAGCGATCACGAGGACGGTATCCAGCTCATCCCGGCAGCCACCTTGCTGAGCAACGACCAGCCATTGAACAGCATAGGCCCGCTGCGCATCGCCAACCTCAGCGATGCCCGTGGTGCCACGGTCAGCCTTACCGAACAGGGCGATGTACAGGTCGTGCCGGAGGCGAACCACTCGGGGGTGATCAGCTTCAAGTACGACCTGGTCGATGCCCAGGGCAACCCGTCGGCGACCGTGGTCGATCTGGATACCGGGGCGTCAGCACCACTGCGGGCCCTGGTGACGCTCCGCGCTGCCGACGCGCCACCCGATCCACTGGTTGCACGGCAGTGGTATCTGGACGACATCAATGTCTTGCCGGTCTGGGACGACTACACCGGCAAAGGGGTGCGCATCGGCCAGTTCGAGCCCGGTGGGCGCTTTGCCGTCAGTCCGGAGATCTTCGATACCCGGCATCCGGATTTGCAGGCCAACGTCGATCAGGCCTGGCTGCAGACGCAGCGTGCCCACGGCGGGCCGCCTGAAGTGGTATCGAATCATGCGACCCAGGTCGCCGGGGTCATGGTGGCTGCGCGAAACGGCGAGGGCGGGGTGGGCATTGCCTATGAGGCAACCCTGGGTGGTCACTATCTGGCCAACAGCGGCGAGGACCTGACCAGTCTCGGCCAGATGATCAACTACGACATCGCCAACAACAGTTGGGGGTTCAGCAATGACTTTGCCCTCACCAGCCTGCAGGGCGGGTTGATTACCACGGCGACGGCGCTGGCGACCAATGCCCGTTATGCTGCCGGCAACGGCCGCGGCGGGTTGGGCACCATCATCGTGGCGGCGGGTGGCAACCAGCGGGCCAAAGGGGGCAGCGCCCAGGGCTCGCTGACCAATAACAACCGTTACACGATCGAAGTCGGTGCCATCAATGCCAGGACCGACCTCTCGACCTTGCAGGTCGCCTCGGTACCTTTCTCCAACCCGGGCACCAGCCTGCTGGTTTCGGCACCTGGCAGCCATGTCTACTCGACCAGCCATTCACTGGAAACCGAACGTGGTGCGCTGGTGGGTGACACCTACAGTGCGACCCAGGGCACCAGTTTCGCCGCACCGATCGTTTCCGGTGTGGTGGCGCTGATGCTCCAGGCCAACCCCAATCTCGGCTACCGGGATGTGCAGCACATACTCGCCCTGTCTGCCCGCCAGGTCGATGATCCGCAGACCGCATGGCGTACCAACGGCAGCCGTCAGTGGAACGGCGGCGGCATGCATGTCAGTGACGACTACGGCTTCGGCCTGGTGGATGCCCGTGCGGCAGTGCGGCTGGCCGAGTCGTGGACGGGACAGGCGACGGCGGCGAACGAAACCGTGCTCAGTGCGTCCAGTGGCGTGCTTGAACAGGCCGTGGCACCTGGTGAGGTGCTGAGTTTCGCGTTGCAGATGGCGCCAGGTGTACAGACCGAGCATGTCGAGATCGATATCGAGGCGGTGACGGGGCGGCTGGGCGACATGACCCTGACCCTGGTGTCGCCGACCGGAACCCGCAGCCTGTTGCTCGACCGGCATGGCAAGGCGCCGGGAAGCGCTGATGGGGATCCGGGCAGCACCCGCGAGGGCGCGTTCAACTACACCTTCATGTCTACTCATGACCGGGTCGAGGCCAGCGAGGGCACCTGGACGCTGGAGGTCGGCAATGTCGCCGGCGGGCTGCCCCTGGCCTTGCACCAATGGGCATTGCGGATCTCCGGAAAGGGGTCCACTGCCGACGACACCTACTTCTATACCGATGAGTTCGAGGCACTTGTCGCGGCACAGCCCGGGCGCGCCGTGCTGGACGATGCACTCAACGGCCAGGCTGGCGGGCGCAACACCCTGAATGCTGGCGCAACGAGTCGCGATGTGGTGGTCGATCTGGGAACAGGCATCGCCAGTATCGGCGCCACCGGGCTGGTGATTGCCAATCAGGGCATCCACAACCTGATCAGCGGGGACGGCAATGACCAGCTCGCAGCGGGGCCGGCGGATGCGCTGCTGGATGGCGGTCGTGGTCGCAACGTCCTGACGGGAGGTGCGGGTCGCGACCTGTTCGTGGTGCATCGACGCTCCGGCGGACTGGATGCAGTGGCGGGCTTCGAAGCGGGTCGCGATGTAATCGCCCTGGGCGGCTTTTCCGGCACTCGGTTCAGCGACCTGCAATTGCACGAAAGCGATGACGGGGTCGAACTTGCCCTGGGTAACGAGCAATACCTGATGGTGCTGGGGCATTCGGCAGCTACGCTGGGGGCGGGCGATTTCCGCTTTGAGGAGCGCGTCAACATCCCGGCCAGGTACCTGGATGGCAGCGTCCCCGATCAGCCCGATGAGGGCCCGAAGAGCATGGGAGTAGTCATGCTTGCGGGCGGTGGTGGTGGCGTCAGCTACGTCAGTGATGCTTCAGGCCAACTGGTGGCCTCGTTGACCGGCACGGTATACAGCCGTGACGGTGCAGCGGCCGATGTGTTCGTGGTGGTGAAGCAGGAGGGCGTGGACCACTACGGCAATGCCTTGCGCGGGTTCCGACAGGGTATCGACAAGATCGACCTGAGCCAGACGGGTATCGAAAGCTTCGAAGCGCTGGAACTGTCCAAGGTGCAGCGGGCAACCATCAACGGGCTGGCGCAGATCCATGGGGTCTCGGTGAAGTCCAGTACCTTGGGCAGCGACGGCAAGCCTGTCGAGTTGCTGTACCTGGATGCTCTGGACCTTGCCCAGGTTACCCGTGAGGACTTCATCTTTGCCCAGGCGGGGCAATCGCCCGTCACTCCGGACCCGACGCAGCCCGAAGCGCCTGGAGCCACGCTTCTGGCGTCGCTTGCCGTGCCTGATATCGGTCGCCTGATCGATTCGATGGCGGCCTTCGCACCCCAGGCGCAGCCTGGGTTCCTGCCGATGGATGACGGGCACCGAGGTATGGCGGCGATGATGGCGGTGGGTGCGTAAGGGAATGCAGGCCCAATAAAAAGCCCCGCGATCAGCGGGGCTTCTGGCTCAGTTGCGCTTCAGACCGTAGCTCTCATCGAGCATGCCCGGGCTGTTCGGTGCTTTTGGCGCGTAGTCCCGCGGCACTTCGGTGTCGCGCGGCGGGGTCAGGCGATCGCGCTGGCCTTGGGCTGCATCGGAGTGCAGGGCAGCCAGCAAGCGTTGGCGGGTCAGTTCGTCCAGGGCCAGGCGGTTGGCGCCATCGGCCAGATGATCCTGTACTTCCTGGTAGCTTTGCGTGAGTTTCTTGACCAGAGCCGCAGTGCTGTTGAAATGGGTCACCACTTCGTTCTGGTAGCTGTCGAAGCGTTCCTGGATATCGTCCAGTTGCCGCTGGGTGCTGCTCGGTGCGGCATTGGGCAGGAGGCGGGCTACCAGGAAACCAACGACGACGCCTACTGCCAGGGCCAGGGTCGGCAACAACCAAACTAAGAGCGAGAGTTCCACGAGTCCTTCCTCTATAAACGGCTTTGCTTTACGTTAACGGCTCGGACCTGCGCTGTATACCGCGAAGCATCGCAAATATTTCAGAACAGAATCATTCAGCTAGACGAGTCGACCCTTGCCGGGGTCACGGAGTTTATTCCTTGCTTACCCGCGAATCCCCCGTTCTCATCGACGGCCCGGTCGGTCAACTGGAAGCCCTGTACCAGGAGGTGCCTGACGCCCATGGCCTGGTGCTGATCTGCCATCCCAACCCGGTACAGGGCGGGACCATGCTCAACAAGGTGGTGTCGACCCTGCAGCGCACCGCCCGGGATGCCGGCCTGACCACGCTGCGTTTCAATTATCGCGGCGTCGGCGCCAGTGCCGGGAGCCACGATATGGGCAGCGGGGAAGTGGACGATGCCGAGGCGGCTGCCGCCTGGCTGCGTGAACGGCATCCGCAACTGCCCCTGACACTGCTCGGATTCTCCTTCGGCGGTTTCGTCGCTGCCGCCCTTGGCGGGCGTCTTGAGGCGCAAGGTGTGGCGCTGAAGCATCTGTTCATGGTCGCTCCTGCCGTCATGCGCCTGACCGGCAGCGAGGCCGCGCCGCAGAACGTGCAACTGACCATCGTCCAGCCGGACGCCGACGAAGTGATCGAGCCGCAGATCGTCTACGCCTGGTCCGCTGCGTTCCCGCGCCCCCATGAGCTGCTGAAAGTGGCAGAATGCGGACACTTTTTTCATGGCAAGCTGACCGACCTCAAGGATCTGGTACTGCCGCGTCTTTCGAACTGAGCCAAGCTGATAAGCGAATACCCATGACTACGCGCATCCTCACCGGCATCACCACCACCGGCACCCCGCATCTGGGCAACTACGCCGGTGCCATCCGCCCGGCGATCCTCGCCAGCCGCCAGCCCGGTGCCGACTCCTTCTATTTCCTCGCCGATTACCACGCCCTGATCAAATGCGACGACCCGCAGCGTATCCAGCGCTCGCGCCTCGAGATCGCCGCCACCTGGCTGGCCGGCGGCCTGGATGCGGAGAAGGTGACGTTCTATCGCCAGTCCGATATTCCTGAAATCCCCGAGCTGACCTGGCTGCTGACCTGTGTCAGCGCCAAGGGCCTGCTCAACCGCGCCCACGCCTACAAGGCCTCGGTGGACAAGAACCTGGAAAACGGCGAGGACCCGGACGCCGGCGTGACCATGGGCCTGTACAGCTATCCGGTGCTGATGGCCGCGGACATCCTGATGTTCAACGCCCACAAGGTGCCGGTCGGTCGCGACCAGATCCAGCACGTGGAAATGGCGCGTGATATCGGCCAGCGCTTCAATCACCTGTTCGGCAACGGCAAGGAATTCTTCGTTCTGCCGGAAGCGGTGATCGAGGAAAGCGTGGCGACCCTGCCGGGCCTGGACGGTCGCAAGATGTCCAAGAGCTATGACAACACCATCCCGCTGTTCAGCAGTGCCAAGGACATGAAGGACGCGATCTCGCGCATCGTCACCGACTCCCGCGCGCCGGGCGAGGCGAAGGATCCGGACAATTCGCACCTGTTCACCCTGTACCAGGCGTTCGCTACTGCCGAGCAGTCCGCAGGCTTCCGTGACGAGCTCCTGCAGGGCCTGGGCTGGGGCGAAGCCAAGCAGAAGCTGTTCCAGTTGCTGGACGGGCAACTGAGCGAATCCCGTGAGCACTATCAGCAACTGATTGCCCGTCCGGCCGATCTGGAAGACATTCTCCTGGCTGGCGCGCAGAAGGCGCGCAAGGTCGCCACGCCGTTCCTCGAGCAACTGCGCGAGGCCGTGGGGCTGCGTTCCTTCTGCTCCATCGCCCAAGGTACGGTCGAGACGAAGAAAAAGGCCGCGAAGGCCGCACGCTTCGTCAGCTTCCGCGATGAAGACGGCAGCTTCCGCTTCCGCCTGCTGGGCGCCGACGGCGAGCAACTGTTGCTGTCGCGCAGCTTCGCCGACGGCAAGGCCGCTGGTGCGGTGACCAAGCAATTGCAGCAGGGCCAGGAACTGGATGTGCGCGCCGAAGGCCTGGGCTTCAGCCTGTGGCTGGACGGCGAGGCCGTGGCCGAAGGTGCGCAGTTTGCCGACGCCGCTGCTCGTGATGCCGCCATCGAGGCCCTGCGTGCCGCCCTGGTACCCCAACAGGACTGACGGCTTATCGGAAGTCTGATTGCCATTACCCGGGGCCGTCGCTACAGTGACGGCCCGCTTTTGTTGCCTTGCTAACGAATTATGACGCCCCTAGAACGATATCAAGCAGATCTGAAACGTCCCGACTTCTTCCATGATGCGGCGCAGGAAACTGCGGTGCGCCATCTGCAGCGCCTGTACGACGATCTGATCGCGGCGCAGAACAATAAGCCGGGCGTGTTCGGCAAACTGTTCGGCAAGAAGGAGCAGGCGCCGGTCAAGGGCCTGTATTTCTGGGGCGGGGTAGGGCGGGGCAAGACCTATCTGGTCGATACCTTCTTCGAGGCGCTGCCGTTCAAGGAAAAATCCCGCACGCACTTCCACCGTTTCATGAAGCGTGTGCACGAGGAGATGAAGGGCCTGAAGGGCGAGAAGAACCCCCTGACCATCATCGCCAAGCGTTTTTCGGAAGAGGCGCGGGTGATCTGCTTCGACGAGTTCTTCGTGTCCGACATCACCGACGCGATGATCCTCGGTACCCTGATGGAAGAGCTGTTCAAGAACGGCGTGACCCTGGTGGCGACCTCCAACATCGTACCGGACGGGCTGTACAAGGATGGCCTGCAGCGGGCGCGCTTCCTGCCGGCCATTGCCCTGATCAAGCAGAACACCGAGATCGTCAACGTCGACAGCGGCGTCGACTATCGCCTGCGCCATCTGGAGCAGGCCGAACTCTTCCACTTCCCGCTGAACGAAGCCGCCCACGAAAGCCTGCGCAAGAGCTTCCGGGCGCTGACTCCTGAATGCACCCAGGCAGTGGAAAATGATGTACTGATCATCGAGAACCGCGAGATCCGTGCCCTGCGTACCTGTGACGACGTGGCCTGGTTCGACTTCCGCGAGTTGTGCGATGGGCCGCGCAGCCAGAACGACTACATCGAACTGGGCAAGATCTTCCATGCCGTGCTGCTCAGCGGCGTGGAGCAGATGGGCGTGGCGACCGACGACATCGCGCGGCGCTTCATCAACATGGTCGACGAGTTCTACGACCGTAACGTGAAGCTGATCATCTCCGCCGAGGTGGAGCTGAAGGACCTGTATACCGGTGGTCGCCTGACCTTCGAATTCCAGCGGACCCTCAGCCGCCTGCTGGAAATGCAGTCCCACGAGTTCCTGGCGCGGGCGCACAAGCCTTAACCACTCTCGAAAGCACAACACCGACCCTGTGGGAGCTGGCTTGCCAGCGATGACTATGGTGAATTCACCATCGCTATCGCTGGCAAGCCAGCTCCCACAGGTTTTTTATCGGCAGGGAGATTTGTGGTCGAGGCTCAGGCTTCCTGCATGAACTGCTGCCGATACTGGTTCGGCGACAGCGCCGTATGCTGCCGGAACAGCCGTGCGAAGAAGCTGGCGTCGTCGTAGCCGACTTCGTAGCTGATGGTCTTGATGCTCTTGCGCGTGCCCGAGAGCAATCCCTTTGCCGTTTCGATGCGCAACCGCTGCAGGTAGTGCAGGGGCTTGTCGCCGGTGGCGGTCTGGAACCGCCGCATGAAATTGCGGATGCTCATGCCGTGGTTGCGTGCGACGTCCTCGAAGCGGAACTTGTCGGCGAAGTGCTCTTCGAGCCAGTGCTGGATCTGCAGGATGATCACATCCTGGTGCAGTTTCTGCCCGCCGAATCCCATGCGCCCCGGCGTGTAGTTGCGCTGGACTTCGTAGAGGATGTCGCGGGCCACCGCCTGGGCGACGTTGGCACCACAGAAGCGCTCGATCAGATAGATGTAGAGGTCGCAGGCCGATGTGGTGCCGGCGGCGCAGAACAGGTTGTCGGCGTCGGTCAGGTGCTTGTCCTGGTTCAGCTGGACCTTGGGGAAGCGCTCGGCGAACTGATTGAAGAAGCGCCAGTAGGTGGTCGCCTCCTTGCCATCGAGCAAGCCGGCCTCGGCCAGCCAGAACACACCACTGGCCTCGCCGCACAGCACTGCGCCGCGGGCGTGCTGCTGGCGCAACCAGGGCAGGACCTGCGGATAGCGTTCGCACAAGGTCGAGAAATCATCCCAGAACGCCGGGAGCACGATGACGTCGGCCTCTTCCAGGCCACTGTCGACCGGCACCTGGACATCGCTGAAACTGCGCACCGGCTGGCCGTCGGGGCTGACCAGGCGGGTTTCGAACATCGGTTGCAGGCTCAGGCCCAACTGTTTGGCATAGCGCAGGCTGGCCAGGTGGAAAAAGTCCTTGGCCTGCATCAGGGTCGAGGCGAACACCTTGTCGATCGCGAGGATGCTGACGCGCCGCAGGGGCACGTTGGGTTGGGTAAACATCATTTTCTTTATTCTTATAGGTCAGAGTGGTCAATCACCGGCTGGATCGTCTTATTTTTTGGCGATTGTGTCCAGTCTCCCGCCCGAGGCACGGGTACATGCGTGCGCAGGGTCACGCCTGTGCGGGGCGGAGCAGGCCGGCGTGGAAAATCCGCTTGATATTTTTCTGGTAATCCGGATAATCCGCCGTCTGTTTCTACGGTGGGAGTGATGCCCCGTCGCTGAAAAAGAACCCCGCCAAGTATCGAACGCGCTGACCCGAGCCCCCGAAAGCGTTCGTATTCGGCTGCCTTTGACCTTGTCAAAGTAAGCACTATTCAGTAAGATTCGCCGTCTATTTTTTTGCTGGGCGGCCTCTGAGGCTTATTAAAGAATGAAAACTTTTACTGCTAAACCGGAAACAGTAAAACGCGACTGGTTCGTCGTTGACGCTGCTGGTCAGACCCTGGGTCGTCTGGCCACTGAAATCGCGAGCCGTCTGCGTGGCAAGCACAAGCCAGAGTACACCCCTCACGTTGACACCGGCGACTACATCGTCGTGATCAATGCCGAGCAGGTACGTGTCACTGGTGCCAAGACTTCGGACAAGATGTACTACTCCCACTCCGGCTTCCCGGGCGGTATCAAGGAAATCAACTTCGAGAAGCTGATTGCCAAGGCCCCAGAGCGCGTGATCGAGACCGCGGTTAAAGGCATGCTGCCGAAGAACCCGCTGGGTCGCGACATGTACCGTAAGCTGAAAGTCTATGCGGGCGCTACTCACCCTCATACTGCTCAGCAGCCCCAAGAACTGAAGATTTAACGGAATAGTTCATTATGTCGGCGACTCAAAATTACGGCACTGGCCGTCGCAAGACTGCAACCGCTCGCGTTTTCCTGCGTCCGGGCACTGGCAACATCTCCATCAACAACCGTTCCCTGGACGTGTTCTTCGGTCGTGAAACCGCGCGCATGGTAGTTCGCCAGCCGCTGGAACTGACCGAAACCGTCGAGAAGTTCGACATCTACGTCACCGTTGCCGGTGGTGGTGTCAGCGGTCAGGCCGGTGCGATCCGTCACGGTATCACCCGCGCTCTGATGGAGTACGACGAAACCCTGCGTGGCGCTCTGCGTCGTGCTGGTTACGTGACTCGTGACGCTCGTGAAGTCGAGCGTAAGAAAGTGGGTCTGCGTAAAGCACGTAAGCGTCCACAATACTCCAAGCGTTAATTCGCCAGGAGTTTCAAAAAAAGCCCGGTTCCAAGTGGAACCGGGCTTTTTTTATGTCTTGAATAAAGGGGGTCGGCCATTTGTGTGACAACTTGCCGCATAGACGCAGATCAAGACCTGCATGGGATGCAGGCCTATGGCCAGGGTAATAACCTTGCCAGTCATGGGTCTTTTCTTTACCATGCGGCAAATTTTTAGCGCTTCAGAAATTACTTAGTAGATGCCTGTTTCAACAGGCCACAAAGCTGATGGGAGAGGACTGAATGAGCAATGACGGCGTCAATGCAGGCCGGCGTCGCTTCCTGGTTGCAGCCACATCCGTTGTGGGCGCAGCAGGGGCGGTGGGGGCTGCGGTCCCGTTCGTAGGGTCATGGTTTCCCAGTGCCAAGGCGAAAGCGGCCGGTGCACCGGTGAAGGTCAATATTGCCAAGGTGGAACCTGGGCAGCAGTTGGTGGCCGAGTGGCGCGGTCAGCCGGTGTTCATCGTCCGTCGTACCGAAGAGATCCTGGGTAATTTGAAGAAGATCACCGCAGATCTCTCGGATCCGGAATCCAAGGCTTCGGTTCAGCCTACCTACGTCGACCCGTCGAATCGCTCGATCAAGCCGGAAATCCTGGTGCTTGTCGGCCTGTGTACACACCTCGGCTGCTCGCCGACTTTCCGCCCTGAAGTCGCGCCTGCCGACCTTGGCCCGAAGTGGGTCGGTGGCTATTTCTGCCCGTGCCACGGCTCTCACTACGACCTTGCCGGCCGCGTCTACAAGTCCCAGCCAGCGCCGCTCAATCTGCCGGTGCCACCGCATTCGTACGAGTCGGATGACATCATCGTCGTCGGCGTCGATCAGGAGAAAGCGTGATGAGCAAGTTCATGGAATGGGTTGACGCCCGCTTCCCCGCCACCAAGATGTGGGAAGACCACCTGAGCAAGTATTACGCGCCGAAGAACTTCAACTTCCTGTACTTCTTCGGCTCCCTGGCGCTATTGGTGCTGGTCAACCAGATCGTCACCGGTGTCTGGCTGACCATGAGCTTCACTCCGTCGGCCGAGGAGGCATTCGCCTCGGTCGAATACATCATGCGCGATGTCGAGTACGGCTGGATCCTGCGGTATCTGCACTCCACCGGCGCCTCGGCGTTCTTCATCGTTGTCTACCTGCACATGTTCCGCGGCCTGCTTTATGGTTCCTACCAGAAGCCCCGCGAGCTGGTGTGGATCTTCGGCATGCTGATCTACCTGGCGCTGATGGCCGAGGCCTTCATGGGCTACCTGCTGCCATGGGGCCAGATGTCCTACTGGGGCGCCCAGGTGATCATTTCGCTGTTCGGTGCCATTCCGGTAATCGGCGATGACCTGACCCAGTGGATCCGTGGTGACTACCTGATTTCCGGCATCACCCTGAACCGCTTCTTCGCCTTGCATGTGATCGCCTTGCCGATCGTGATCCTTGGCCTGGTAGTGCTGCACATCCTGGCGCTGCACGAAGTTGGCTCGAACAACCCCGATGGCGTCGACATCAAGAAGAAAAAGGACGAGAACGGCATTCCGCTGGATGGCATTCCGTTCCACCCGTACTACACCGTCAAGGATATCGTCGGCGTAGTAGTGTTCCTCTTCGTGTTCTGTGCCGTGGTGTTCTTCTTCCCGGAAATGGGTGGGTATTTCCTGGAAAAACCTAACTTCGAGCAGGCCAACGCCTTCAAGACTCCCGAGCACATCGCGCCGGTCTGGTACTTCACCCCGTTCTACGCGATTCTGCGCGCGGTTCCGGACAAGCTCTTCGGCGTCATCGCCATGGGTGCTGCGATTGCAGTGCTGTTCGTCCTGCCGTGGCTTGACCGCAGCCCGGTGCGCTCTATGCGCTACAAGGGCTGGCTGAGCAAGATCTGGCTGCTGGTGTTCTGCGTTGCCTTCGTGATCCTCGGTGTGCTGGGTGTCCTGGCGCCGACGCCGGGTCGCACGCTGCTGTCGCAGGTATGTACCTTCCTGTATTTCGCCTACTTCATTCTGATGCCGTTCTACACCAGGCTTGAGAAGACCAAACCGGTTCCGGAAAGGGTGACTGGCTGATGAAAAAGCTATTTGCAGTATTGATTCTGGCAGTGATGCCTGCCCTGACCTTCGCCGCCAGCGAGCATGGTCCGGAACTGGATAAAGTCGATATCGACCTGACCGACAAGGCCGCCATGCAGGACGGTGCCCGCACCTTTGCCAACTATTGCATGGGTTGCCACAGTGCCAAGTTCCAGCGTTACGAGCGTGTGGCCGATGACCTGGGCATTCCCCATGAGCTGATGCTCGAAAAGCTGGTGTTCACCGGTGCCAAGATCGGCGACCACATGAACATCGGCATGCAGCCGGCCGATGCCAAGGTCTGGTTCGGCGCTGCGCCGCCCGACCTGACCCTGGTCGCCCGGGTGCGCGGTACCGACTGGCTGTACAGCTACCTGCGCGGCTTCTACGAGGATCCGGCGCGGCCATGGGGCGTGAACAACAAGATCTTCCCGAACGTCGGCATGCCGAACGTGCTGGTGGGCCTGCAGGGACGCCAGGTCGTGGGCTGCAAGCAGATTCAGACCGTGGTCGATGGCAAGAAGCAGTTCGACCCGCTGACCGGCGCGCCGCTGACGCATGAAGCCTGTGACCAGCTGACCATCGTGCCGAAATCCGGTACCCTGAGCGAAGAGCAGTTCGACGAGAAGGTCAAGAACCTGGTGACCTTCCTGGCCTATTCGGCCAACCCGGTCAAACTGGAAAGCCAACGCATCGGTACCTATGTACTGCTGTACCTGGCCTTCTTCTTCGTATTCGCCTATCTGCTCAAGCGCGAATACTGGAAGGACGTGCACTGATCACGCAGTAATTTTCTGGTAGTTGAACGCGCGCCCTGGGGCGCCTCCGGAGTTCGGAGGTACCCCAGGGCGCGTTTGCGTTTATAGCTTTTACCATTCCATGCGAGGAGGAATCTTATGGGCATGACCAATCGGTTGGCCTGCTACTCCGACCCCGCTGACCACTATTCTCATCGGGTACGCCTCGTCCTCGCCGAGAAAGCTGTCAGCGTCGAGATCATCGACGTCGTAGCCGGCAGCCAGCCGGCCAAATTGCTTGAGGCCAATCCGTACGGTAGCTTGCCGACCCTGGTCGACCGCGATCTGGCGCTGTACGAATCCACCGTGGTGATGGAATACCTCGACGAACGTTATCCTCATCCACCATTGCTGCCGGCTTATCCGGTGGCGCGAGCGAACAGCCGGTTGCTGGTTCATCGTATCCAGCGTGATTGGTGTGCACTTGTGGACCAGATCCTCGATCCGCGGGCAAAGGACACCGTCCGCGCCCAGGCGAGAAAGGAGCTGCGCGAGAGCCTTACCGGGGTATCCCCGTTGTTCGCTGACAAGCCCTGTTTCCTCAGCGAGGAGCAAAGTCTGGTGGATTGTTGTCTACTACCTATCTTGTGGCGGTTGCCTATCCTCGGAATCGAATTGCCACGGCAGGCCAAGCCCCTGCTTGACTATATGGAGCGACAGTTTGCCCGCGAGCCCTTCCAGGCGAGCCTGTCCGCTGCTGAACGAGAAATGCGCAAGCTTTAAGGAGCTGTTGATGAACTCCAGTCGCCCCTATCTGGTGCGTGCACTGTACGAGTGGATCGTGGACAACGATTGCACGCCTCATATCCTGGTGAATGCCGAGTACCCTGCGGTACAGGTGCCCCAGGGTTTTGCCAGCGACGGACAGATTGTCCTGAATATCTCGCCGAACGCCGTGCGCGGTCTGCAGATGGAA
Organism: Pseudomonas sp. GD04058; assembly: GCF_029836855.1. Taxonomy (NCBI): domain Bacteria; kingdom Pseudomonadati; phylum Pseudomonadota; class Gammaproteobacteria; order Pseudomonadales; family Pseudomonadaceae; genus Pseudomonas; species Pseudomonas sp. GD04058. The sequence goes on along the minus strand of NZ_JAOECN010000009.1, from coordinate 115,638 downwards.
AACGACGCGGTCAGTTTCGAAGGACGTTTCGGCGGCGTAGCCCACAGTCTTTATGTGCCGACCGCGGCCATTCTTGGCATCTATGCCCGTGAGAATGGTCAGGGCATGGTCTTCGAGCTCGAGCCGCCGATAGCCGATGATGAAGAAGATGATGTCGAGCCGGATGACGACGGTCCGCCGGACGGCGGGCAGCCGCCGCGTCCGAGCGGGCGGCCGAGTCTGAAAGTGGTGAAATGAAAAAAGGCGACCTGTGAGGGTCGCCTTTTTCGTATCTGGATGCTGACATCTAACCTGTGGGAGCTGGCTTGCCAGCGATTGCTATGGTGGGTTCACTGCAGTAATCGCTGGCAAGCCAGCTCCTACAGGGGGCGCGGAGATCTGAAGGACAAGTGTTCCCAAAGCCCCCGGGAGCTGCTTTTTCTGTTTGCTGTCAGTCGATGTATTCGAACAGCTTGACGATCTTCTGCACGCCGGACACGCCCTGCACCAGGTTGGTAGCGCGGTTGGCTTCGGCCTGGGTCAGCAGGCCGAGCATGTAGACGATGCCGTTTTCGGTGATGACCTTGATTCGCGTAGCGGGGATGTTGGCGTCGGTCAGCATCTGGGTCTTGATCTTGGTGGTCAGCCAGGCGTCGTTATTGCGTGCCAGTAGCGAGGAAGGCTGGAGCACCTGCAGCTCGTTGTGCACCTTCTTGACCTTTTGCACCTGGCTGGCGGTTTGCTCGGCCAGGCTCTTCAGGTCGGCGCGCGGGGTCTGGCCGGCCAGCAGGACAACGCCGTTGTAGCTGCTGACGACGATGTGCGAGTTCTTGTCCAGGTCAGGGCTGGCCTTGGCAACGTTGACTGCCACTTTGGTCTCGATCAGCGAGTCGTCGATCTTGCTGCCCAGGGTGCGCGTGCCGCGGTCGTCATCGATCGGGGCTTCACGGCTGGCGGTGATCACCGAGCTGCAACCGCTCAGGCTCAGGCACAGGGTCAGGGCCATCAGGCCGAGGCGTTTTGGGGTCATTCTTCACTCCCGAACAATTGGCTGTCGATCAGGTCGCAGAGGCAGTGGATCGCCAGCAGGTGGACTTCCTGAATACGTGCGGTGACATTGGCCGGAACGCGAATCTCGACATCTTCGGGCAGCAGCAGCGAAGCCATGCCGCCGCCGTCGCGCCCGGTCAATGCTACGACAATCATTTCGCGATCATGTGCCGCCTGGATCGCCTGAATTATGTTTGCCGAGTTGCCGCTGGTGGAGATCGCCAGCAGTACGTCGCCTGGCTGGCCAAGGGCGCGGATCTGCTTGGAAAACACCTCGTTGTAGCTGTAGTCGTTGGCGATCGATGTGATGGTCGAGGTGTCGGTGGTCAGGGCGATGGCCGGCAGGCTCGGGCGCTCGCGTTCGAAGCGGTTGAGCAGTTCCGAGGAAAAGTGCTGGGCGTCACCGGCCGAGCCACCATTGCCGCAGGCAAGCATCTTGCCCTCGTTCAGCAGGGCATTGACCATGAGCTGGCTGGCTTGCTCGATGTGGGGTGCAAGAACTTCCATCGCCTGTTGCTTGGCGTTGATGCTTGCCTGGAATAACTGGCGAATTCGGGATTGCATGTCCATCAGTGTGACCTTAAATGGGGCTGGCCGGGCGGGGATTGAAAGGCTCCCGGCACATGTCTGTGCAGCCCGCGAAGCAAAGAGCAAAAAGTTGAAAGGGTAAAGGTGCGTCCGTCGGCGCGGGGTCAACTGTCGAAGGCATTCTGCAGCCAGTCGAGCGGTTGACCCGAATGACCGCTGCCTTGCAAGGCGATTACATCGAAGCGGCAGGGGTGGTTGGCCCAGCGCGGTTCCTCCATTAGGAAATGCTGTGCGGCGAGCGTCAGTTTTTCCTGCTTGCGGGCATCGATGCTGCCGAGGGCGCCGCCAAAGCCTGCATGCAGGCGATAACGAACTTCGACGAATACTACTGTATCGCGGTCGAGCATGACCAGATCAAGCTCGCCGCGCTTGCACCGCCAGTTCCGCGCCAGCAGCACCAGGCCCCGGGTCGTCAGATAATCCAGGGCCTGTTGCTCGGCCGCCATTCCGGCGGCCTGGCGTGAAGGTGCGGGCATTTCAGCGGGGAGTGTCAGGCAGGCGCTTGATCTGGCCGCCGGCGAACTCTGCCCACGGCAACTGGCGCTCGATGCGCTGGTTCGGGCTCATGCCAAGGCTGCCGGATAGGCCCTCGATACGATTGTCCGGCAGGGTTTTCAGCTGGCCCAGGCGCGGTGCGAGGCTGTAGGCATCGACGCCCATGGCGTAGAGGCGGCCAAGACTGCCGGCCGCCTGTGGCCACTGGCGAACGACCTGCAGGCGCAGGCCGTTGGTGGTGTCGAGCAGCCATGGGGTTTCGCAGAAGCGGATACCGGTCATGTCGTTGTACTGGTTCACGTCGCCGCTGGCACTGTACACGTTGGAGGTTGCGTATACCGGCACGTCACCTGCGTACTGGAAATTGAGGGTCGGCTTGATCTGCTGGGCCTGCTGCGGAGTCGAGGCGAGGAAGATGAAGTCGATGTCCTGGCGACGCGATGGCTGTGCCGAGACATTGCCGCCCACGGTGCTTTGCAGGCTCTTGGCGCGGCCTTCGCTCTGGCGTAGCTGGAACAGGTCGGCGATCTGCTGGGCCAGCGCCACCGGCTGGGCCACGCGCTCGGCGGCGAGCAGGGTGCCGCCCTTGGCTTCCCAATCCTGGCGGAAGGCGTTGAGCACGCGATCGCCCCATTCGCCACTCGGCACCAGTGCTACGGCACGGCGCATGCCGTCGGCGTAGGCGCGGCGGGACACCTCGCGGGCTTCGTCTTCGGCGGCGAGGCCGAACTGGAACAGTTGCGGCGGGGTGTTCTGACCGGCGTCGCTGTAGTTCAGGGCGAGGGTAGTGATCGGCAGTTGCGGGTAGGTGGCGAGTTGCTTGACCAGCGGTTTTTCCAGCGGTCCGACCACCAGTTGCACGCCGGCGGCCTGGGCCTGGCGGTAGAAATCGTCGAGGGAGGTCAGGCGCGAGCTGTCGAAGACCTGGATGGCCGGAGGATTCTGGCCCGCCTGCTGGGCCTGGAAGTGCGCAGCCATGAAGCCGTCGCGCAGGGCGCGGGCAACGCCGGCGAGTTGGCCTTCCTGCGGCAGCAGCAATGCGATCTTGCTCAGTGGCTGGCTGGTCAGGCTTTTCAGTTTCACCAGGGGCGTGGGCAATTGCAGGGCGGCCGGGTGGTTGGGGTTTTGCGCTTTCCAGGTGTCGATGGCGGCCTGTTGCTGCTCCAGGGTGCCGGCGCTCTTCACGGCCAGGGCCAGGCTGGTCCAGCCGCCAAGGGTGTCGCTCGCGCCGGTTTGCAGTTGCTCGGCAGGCAGGGCGGCCACCAGGCTCCAGATCGCATCGTTGTTTGCCGTGGCGGCGTCGCCGTTCAGCAGCGGTGCCAGTGCGATGCGCTCCTTGGCGGCGGCGAGGGGCTGCCCGTCCGCTTCGAACGCGGCAGCGTGGGCACTGCGGGTGCGGGCCTGCAGGTCGGCCGGCAGTTCGTTCAGGTGTGCCAGGCTCGGATGACTGAGGGCGGTCAGCGCTGCTTTCGGCTGGTTACGGCTTAGCGCCAGCTCGGCGGAGAGCGTACTGGCGAAGACCTGTTGGGCCGGTTTCAGGGTATCCAGCTGGACTTGCTCGAGGATGCGTGCGGCACGTGCGTTGTCTTTCTGCCGGTAGGCCAGGTCGGCAGCGCTCAGGCGCAGCAGGGCGGCCTTTTCCGGCGTCTTGCTGTTGGCAGCCTGGTCGAGCAGTTGCTCGATGCTGGCGTCCGGGGTGCGTGGCAATTCGCCCAGGCTGGACGAAGGCGAACTGGCACAGGCTGCCAGCAGGGCGGCGAGGCAGAGGGCTGAGAGTAGCCGCAGGCATGCGATCATGTACGGGTCCTGTTACTCGATCAAATTAACCTGCGATTGTACCCAAGCACTGGCCGTGGCGCGATCTTGCTGGCGTGAAACCTTCGATTCAGGTCGCAGTACAAGGCTTCGGTGGGGAATTGCGACCGGCTCTCGCGCTACAATGGCGGCTTCAATCCAGAAAACAGGTGTTTGTTGTGAGCGATGTTCCAGGTGCTTCCAATCCCGCTGCCGGGACCCTTTACGTCGTGGCCACCCCCATCGGCAACCTGGATGACATCAGTGCCCGGGCCTTGAAGATCCTTGGTGATGTCGCTTTGATCGCGGCCGAGGACACTCGCCACTCGGTGCGGTTGCTGCAACATTTCGGCATCAATACGCCCCTGGCGCCCTGTCACGAACACAATGAGCGCGATGAGGGCAACCGTTTCGTCACCCGTCTGCTGGCCGGGGAAAACGTTGCGTTGATTTCCGATGCGGGGACGCCGTTGATTTCCGACCCTGGCTATCACCTGGTGCGCCAGGCGCGTGCGGCTGGCATAAGTGTCGTGCCAGTGCCAGGGGCCTGCGCACTGATTGCTGCACTGTCGGCTGCGGGGTTGCCTTCCGACCGGTTCATCTTCGAAGGTTTTCTGCCTGCCAAGGCCGTTGGGCGTCAGGGGCGTCTGAATCTGCTGAAGGAAGAACCGCGTACCTTGATCTTCTATGAGGCTCCGCATCGCATTCTCGAATGCCTGCAGGATATGGAAGCGATCTTTGGCGGCGAGCGTCCGGCAGTGCTCGGGCGCGAGCTGACCAAGACCTTTGAAACCCTGAAAGGCCTGCCCTTGGCGCAATTGCGCGAGTTCGTCGAAAACGACAGCAATCAGCAACGCGGTGAATGTGTGGTGCTGGTGGCAGGCTGGACCGCGCCGGAAGATGAACAGGCGGTAAGCGGGGAAGTCTTGCGCATCCTGGATTTATTGCTGGCGGAAATGCCGCTCAAGCGCGCGGCGGCGTTGGCTGCGGAAATTACCGGGGTAAGGAAGAATGTTTTGTATCAAGTGGCTCTGGAAAAACAGAAAAATAAATGATGTCACATTGATATTATCTGTTTTGTCACTTGTTCTCCGGGGCCGCTGCCGTTAATCTTTGCGGCGGAGAGTCGATTGGACAGTCGCTGCCTGATTTTGTTCCGCAAAAGCAGGGGGAGGAAAGTCCGGGCTCCATAGGGCAGAGTGCCAGGTAACGCCTGGGGGGCGCGAGCCTACGGAAAGTGCCACAGAAAACAACCGCCTAAGCACCTCGGTGCCGGTAAGGGTGAAAAGGTGCGGTAAGAGCGCACCGCACGACTGGTAACAGTTCGTGGCTAGGCAAACCCCACTCGGAGCAAGACCAAATAGGGTTCCACATGGCGCGGCCCGCGTTGGAACCGGGTAGGTTGCTAAAGGCGTCCAGTGATGGCCGTCGTAGAGGAATGACTGTCCTCGACAGAACCCGGCTTACAGATCGACTCTCCACTCCTTCCTTTCTTTCTGCTTGATTCGATAGCAGAAGCCGCTTCGGTAATATCAAAAAAGTCTTACTCTTAATAAATTACTTTAACTTCGCGCTCTATTCGTCTGAGCGAAGTCGCTTTTCCCTTCCGAAAATCCCCTTCAAGTAGCCTGATGTCTGCCCTTGTTACGCTAAATCTCCGATCTGTAAGGGTTTTCCTTATATGCGCGCCTTGACGGTGCGGTGGGCGGATTCCTATAGTGTGCGCAAGTGGCAGAAAGTGGCATGAAGTGGGTTTTCAGACACAAAAAAGCTAACATTTAGGGAAGCGCAGCCGTGTTCCGCGGAGCAAACGCAATCAATCTCGACGCCAAGGGCCGTCTCGCCATGCCGAGCCGGTACCGTGACGAGCTTGATTCACGTAGCTCGGGGCAATTGATCGTGACGATCGACGCTGTGGATCCCTGCTTATGCGTATACCCGCTGGACGAGTGGGAACTGATCGAAGCGAAATTGCGCGCCTTGCCGTCGTTGCGTGAAGAGAACCGCCGCCTGCAGCGCTTGCTGATAGGTAATGCAGTGGATCTCGAACTCGATGGCAGTGGGCGTTTTCTGGTTCCGCCGCGTTTGCGCGAATACGCGAAGCTCGACAAGCGCGCGATGCTGGTGGGTCAACTGAACAAATTCCAACTGTGGGACGAGGATGCCTGGAACGCTGTTTCTGCAGCGGATCTGGCAGCCATTCAACAACCGGGTGCCATGCCCGATGAACTGCGTGATCTGATCCTGTGACTATCGATAGCGGCTTTAACCACATCACCGTACTTCTGGACGAAGCCGTCGAGGCTCTGTCCGTGCGCGCGGATGGCTGCTATCTGGATGGCACGTTCGGTCGCGGCGGGCACAGCCGACTCATACTGCAAAAGCTTGGACCGGATGGCCGCCTCCTGGGGTTCGACAAGGATCCTCAAGCGATTGCCACCGGGCAAGCGCTGGCGGCCGAAGACGGCCGCTTTGTCATTGTGCAGCGCAGTTTTGCCGAGCTGGGTTCCGAAGTGGCCGAGCGCGGGCTGGCCGGCAAGGTCAGCGGCGTGCTGTTCGACCTCGGCGTGTCCTCGCCGCAGCTGGACGACCCTGAGCGCGGCTTCAGCTTCCTCAATGACGGCCCGCTGGACATGCGCATGGATCCGTCCCGTGGTGTCAGCGCCGCCGAATTCATCGCGACGGCTCCCGAGGAGGAGATCGCCCGCGTATTCAAGGAGTATGGCGAAGAGCGCTTCGCCAAGCGCATGGCCCGTGCCGTGGTCCTGCGCCGCGAGGAGCAGCCGTTCACTCGAACCTCCGATCTGGCCGAAGTGCTCAAGGTCGCCAACCCTGCCTGGGAAAAAGGCAAGAACCCGGCGACCCGTGCATTCCAGGGCCTGCGCATCCACGTCAACAACGAACTGGGCGACCTCGAGGCTGGCCTCGACGCGGCCCTGGATGCGCTGGAAGTCGGTGGTCGCCTCGCGGTGATCAGCTTCCACTCCCTCGAAGACCGCATCGTCAAGCTCTTCATGCGCAAGCTGGCCAAGGGCGAGCAGGACAACCTGCCGCGCAACCTGCCAGTACAGCACAAGCCATTCGAGCCGAAGATCAAGCTGATCGGCAAGGCGCAGTTCGCGTCCGATGCCGAACTCAAGGCCAACCCGCGGTCGCGCAGCGCGGTCATGCGTGTGGCGGAGAAGCTTCGGTGAGCAGGCTCTATGCCAAACCCCTGCCAGGCGGAAGCTTCCTGATGCTTCTGCTGTTTATCGGCGTGCTCGTATCCTCGGTCGCGGTGTCCTACAGCGCCCATTGGAACCGGCAATTGCTCAATACGCTTTACGGCGAGCTCAACGAGCGCGACAAGGCCCAGGCCGAGTGGGGCCGGCTGATTCTTGAGCAGAGCACCTGGACCGCCCATAGCCGTATCGAAAACCTCGCCAGCGAGCAGTTGAAGATGCGCATCCCCGCGGCTGACGAAGTGCGGATGGTGGCGCCATGATGAAGCTCGAAGGCGCCTTGTACCCCTGGCGCTTCCGGGTGGTGCTGGGCTTGCTCGCCTTGATGGTCGGCGCCATTACCTGGCAGATCATCGATCTGCAGGTGGTCGATCGCGACTTCCTGAAAAGCCAGGGCGATGCACGCAGCATGCGGCATATCCCCATTCCTGCACACCGCGGCCTGATCACCGACCGCAACGGCGAGCCCCTGGCCGTCAGTACGCCGGTCACCACGTTGTGGGCCAACCCCAAGGAAATGCAGGGCTCCAAGGAGCGTTGGGGAGCATTGGCAACAGCGCTCGGGCAGAACCCCAAGCAACTCACCGAACGTCTGGAGCAACAGGCGAACAAGGAGTTCATCTACTTGGTCCGCGGCCTGACTCCCGAGCAGGGGCAGGCGGTTCTCGACCTGAAGGTTCCTGGTGTCTATGGCATCGAGGAATTCCGCCGTTTCTATCCTGCCGGCGATGTGGCCGCGCATATGGTCGGCTTCACCGACCTCGACGACCACGGTCGCGAGGGCGTGGAGCTTGCCTACGACGAGTGGCTGGCTGGCGTGCCCGGCAAGCGCCAGGTGATAAAGGACCGACGCGGCCGCTTGATCAAGGATGTCCAGGTCACCAAGAACGCCAAGGCAGGGAAGACCTTGGCGTTGTCGATTGACCTGCGCCTGCAATACCTGGCCACCCGCGAACTGCGCAACGCCATCGCCGAGCAGGAAGCGAAGGCCGGCAGCCTGGTGATCATGGATGTGAAGACCGGCGAAGTCCTGGCCATGGTCAACCAGCCCACCTACAACCCGAACAATCGTCGCAGCATGTTCCCGGCGGCGATGCGCAACCGGGCGATCATCGATGTGTTCGAGCCAGGTTCGACGGTCAAGCCGCTGTCCATGAGTGCCGCGCTGCAGAGTGGTCGCTGGAAACCGACCGACAAGGTCGAGGTCTATCCCGGCACCCTGCAACTGGGCCGCTACACCATTCGTGACGTTTCCAAGACCGAGGGCCCGATCCTCGACCTGACCGGCATCCTGATCAACTCCAGTAACGTCGGCATGTCGAAGATCGCCTTCGATATCGGTGGCGAGGCCATCTACCGGGTGATGTCGCAGTTGGGCCTGGGCCAATACACCGGCCTTGGCTTCCCGGGCGAACGCGTCGGCAACCTGCCGAACCACCGCGAGTGGCGCAAGGCGGAAACCGCGACGCTTTCCTACGGCTACGGTGTGTCTGTTACCGCGCTGCAACTGGTGCATGCCTACGCCGCGCTGGCCAATGACGGCAAGATGGTGCCGTTGAGCATTCTCAAGGTGGACAAGGCGCCGGAATCGACCCAGGTGGTGCCGAAGGAAACCGCGGAAACCATCCAGCAGATGTTGCAGCAGGTGATCGAGGCGCCGCGTGGCGTATTCCGCGCGCAGGTGCCTTCGTATCATGTCGCTGGCAAGTCGGGTACCGCGCGCAAGGCCACCATCGGTTCCAAGGGCTACACCGAAAATGCCTACCGCTCGTTGTTCGCCGGTTTCGGGCCGATGAGCGATCCACGCTATGCCATCGTCGTGGTGATCGACGAACCGAGCAAGGGCGGTTACTTCGGTGGCCTGGTTTCCGCGCCGGTGTTCAGCAAGGTCATGTCGGGCACCCTGCGCCTGATGAACGTGCCGCCGGATAATCTGCCGGTTGCCACGCAGCAGGCCGATGCCGCTGCGCCCGCCAAAGGAGGGCGCGGTTGATGACGATGCCATTGAGTAAACTGTTCGCCAATGCCAGTAGCGATCCGCTGATTCGCGAACTGACCCTGGACAGCCGCAATGTCCGCCCCGGCGACTTGTTCCTGGCTGTGCCGGGTGCCAAGGTCGATGGCCGCGACCATATTGCCGATGCGCTCAAGCGCGGCGCGGCGGCGGTTGCCTATGAAGTGCAGGGTGCCAAGGTATTGCCGATCACCGATGCGCCGTTGATTCCGGTCAAGGGCCTGGTCGCGCAATTGTCGGATATCGCCGGACGCTTCTATGGCGAACCTAGCCGTCTGCTCGAACTGGTAGGCGTTACCGGCACCAACGGCAAGACCAGCGTGACCCAACTGGTCGCCCAGGCCCTCGACCTGCTGGGCCAGCGTTGCGGCCTGATCGGCACCCTAGGTACCGGCTTCTACGGTGCGCTGCAAAGTGGCCGCCTGACCACGCCCGATCCGCTCGCCGTGCAATCGACCCTTAATGACCTGAAGAAGGCCGGCGCGCGTGCCGTCGCCATGGAAGTGTCGTCCCATGCACTGGAGCAAGGGCGGGTCGCCGCACTGGCTTTCGATATCGTGGTGATGACCAACCTGTCCCGCGATCATCTCGATTATCACGGCAGCATGGAAGCCTACAAGGCAGCCAAGGCGAAGCTGTTCGCCTGGCCGAACCTGCGTTGCCGGGTGGTCAATCTGGATGACGATTTCGGTCGCGAACTGGCCGCCGAAGCGCGCGAGTCGCGGCTGATCAGCTACAGCCTGAAAGACCCGGCAGCCACCCTTTATTGCCGCGAAGCCAGCTTCGACGATGATGGCGTGCGCGCCGTGTTGGTAACGCCGCAAGGCGAGCACATGCTGCGCAGCCGTCTGCTCGGTCGCTTCAACCTTAGCAATATGCTGGCGGCGGTCGGCACCCTGTTGGCGATGGATCATCCGCTGGATGAAATTCTGAAGGTCACCGCGGAGCTCGAAGGCCCTGTCGGCCGTATGCAGCGCCTCGGCGGCGGCAGCAAGCCGTTGGTGGTGGTCGATTATGCCCACACCCCGGATGCCCTGGAAAAGGTCCTCGAAGCCCTGCGCCCGCATGCCCGTGGCCAGTTGACCTGTCTGTTCGGCTGCGGCGGTGACCGTGATCGCGGCAAGCGCCCACTGATGGCGGAACTGGCCGAACGCCTGGCCGATCAGGTGGTGGTCACCGACGACAACCCGCGTAGCGAAGATCCTCAGGCCATCTTCGACGATATTCGTCCTGGCTTCTCCAAGGCGGATGCCGCGGAGTTCATCGCCGGCCGTGGTGAGGCGATCGCTCGTGTGATCGCCGCTGCCGGCGTCGACGACGTCATCGTCCTGGCTGGCAAAGGCCACGAGGACTACCAGGAAATCAACGGCAAACGTCACGATTTTTCCGATCTTGTTGAAGCCGAAAAGGCGCTTGCAGTCTGGGAGGCCTCTCATGCTTGAACCCCTGTCCCTGAGCCAGTTGACCGAACCGTTGCAAGGGCGCCTGCTGGGCGCCGATGCGCGTTTCGACGGGGTCAGCATCGACAGCCGCAAGATCGCGCCGGGGCAATTGTTCATCGCTTTGGCCGGGCCGCGTTTCGACGGCCACGACTACCTCGACGAAGTAGCGGCCAAGGGCGCCGTTGCGGCGCTGGTGGAGCGTGAGGTTCCGGGTTCCAGCCTGCCGCAACTGCTGGTGGCGGATACCCGTCTGGCCCTGGGGCGGCTCGGCGCGCTGAATCGTCGCGCCTTCAAGCATCCGGTAGCAGCGATCACCGGCTCCAGCGGCAAGACCACGGTCAAGGAAATGCTTGCCAGCATCCTTGGTACCCGGGGCCCGGTGCTGATGACCCGGGGCAACCTGAACAACGATCTCGGCGCCCCCTTGACCCTGCTCGAGCTCGGCCCTGAACACAGCGCCGCCGTCATCGAGCTGGGCGCCAACCACGTTGGCGAGATTCGCTACACCGTCGGCCTGACCCGGCCTCAGGTGGTGCTGATCAACAACGCGGGCACGGCTCATGTCGGCGAGTTCGGCGGGCCGGAGAAGATTGTCGAAGCCAAGGGCGAGATCCTCGAAGGATTGGAGGAGGGTGGTGTCGCGGTATTGAACCTGGACGACAAGGCCTTTGGCATATGGAAACAGCGCGCCGGGAAACACGCCGTGCTGACCTTCGCCCTGACCAGCAGCGCCGCCGAATTCTACGCCAGCGATATTGCCCAGGATGAACGCGGTTGCCCGTCGTTCATCCTGCACGCGCCGCAAGGCCAGGTGGCGATCCAGCTCAACCTGCTGGGCACCCACAACATCGCCAACGCCCTGGCCGCCGCCGCTGCCGCGCAGAGCTTCGGTGTCGCGCTGGAGGGCATCGCCGAGGGCCTGAACACCGTGCAACCGGTCAAGGGCCGCGGCGTCGCGCAGGTCGCGCCCAGCGGCATCCGCGTGATCGACGACACCTACAACGCAAACCCGACCTCCGTGTGCGCGGCCATTGATATACTCGCCGGCTTTTCCGGTCGCACCGTCCTGGTGCTCGGGGATATCGGTGAGTTGGGCCAGTGGGCCGAAGAGGGCCACCGCGAGGTCGGGGACTACGCCAGGGGCAAGGTTTCGGCGCTGTATGCCGTAGGTCCGATGATGGCCCATGCGGTCAAGGCCTTTGGCCAGAATGCCCGCCATTTCACCAATCAAGCTGACCTGATCGCTGCCGTTCGCGGCGAGCAGGCCGTCAACACCACTATTTTGATCAAGGGTTCGCGCAGCGCTGCGATGGAAAACGTCGTGGCGGCCCTGTGCGATTCCAGCGGGGAGAAACATTAATGCTGCTGCTGTTGGCCGAGTATCTGCAACAGTTCTACAAGGGCTTCGCGGTCTTCCAGTACCTGACCCTGCGCGGGATCCTGGGCGTACTGACCGCGTTGTCGCTGGCCCTGTGGCTGGGCCCGTGGATGATCCGTACCCTGCAGATCCGCCAGATCGGCCAGGCCGTGCGTAACGACGGCCCGCAATCGCACCTGTCCAAGTCCGGTACCCCGACCATGGGCGGGGCGCTGATCCTTTCCGCCATCGGCGTGAGCACCCTGCTCTGGGCCGACCTGAGCAACCGTTACGTGTGGGTGGTGCTGATCGTCACCATGCTGTTCGGCGCCATCGGCTGGGTCGACGACTACCGCAAGGTGATCGAGAAGAACTCCCGCGGCCTGCCGAGCCGCTGGAAGTATTTCTGGCAGTCGGTATTCGGCCTGGGCGCGGCGATCTTCCTTTATATGACCGCACCGACCAGCGTCGAAACCACCCTGATCGTGCCGATGCTTAAGGACGTCACCATTCCCCTGGGCGTCGGTTTCGTCGTGCTGACCTATTTCGTCATCGTCGGCTCGAGCAACGCGGTCAACCTGACCGACGGCCTCGATGGCCTGGCGATCCTGCCGACCGTGCTGGTAGGCGGTGCCCTGGGCATCTTCTGCTACCTGTCGGGCAACGTGAAATTCGCCGAATACCTGCTGATTCCCTACGTTCCGGGCGCAGGCGAGCTGATCGTGTTCTGCGGCGCGCTGATCGGCGCCGGCCTCGGTTTCCTCTGGTTCAACACCTATCCGGCCCAGGTCTTCATGGGCGACGTCGGTGCCCTGGCACTGGGCGCCGCGCTGGGCACCATCGCCGTCATCGTTCGCCAGGAAATCGTCCTGTTCATCATGGGCGGCGTGTTCGTCATGGAGACCCTGTCGGTGGTCATCCAGGTCGCGTCGTTCAAGCTGACCGGCAAGCGCGTATTCCGCATGGCGCCGATCCATCACCACTTTGAACTCAAGGGCTGGCCCGAGCCGCGCGTGATCGTCCGCTTCTGGATCATCACCGTGATTCTCGTGTTGATCGGCCTGGCAACCCTGAAACTGAGGTAGAACGCGTGTCCTTGATCGCAACTGACCACTTCCGCATCGTTGTCGGCCTCGGCAAGAGCGGCATGTCCCTGGTTCGCTTCCTGGCGAACCGGGGCATTGCGTTTGCGGTCGCCGACACGCGCGAGAACCCGCCGGAGCTGGCGACCCTGCGTCGCGACTATCCGCAGGTCGAAGTGCGCTGCGGTGAGCTGGACGTGGACTTCCTCTGCCGCGCCGACGAGCTGTACGTGAGCCCCGGGCTGGCCCTGGCCACCCCGGCCCTGCAGCAGGCTGCCGCCCGTGGCGTCAAGCTCTCCGGCGATATCGAGCTGTTCGCGCGTAACGCGAAGGCGCCAATCGTGGCCATCAGCGGTTCCAACGCCAAGAGCACCGTGACCACCCTGGTCGGCGAGATGGCCGCAGCGGCGGGCAAGCGCGTGGCGGTGGGTGGCAATCTCGGCACTCCGGCCCTTGACCTGCTCGGTGACGACGTCGAGCTGTACGTGCTGGAACTGTCGAGCTTCCAACTGGAAACCACCGACCAGCTCAACGCCGAAGTGGCCACCGTGCTCAATGTCAGCGAAGACCACATGGACCGCTACAGCGGCCTGCCGGCCTACCACCTGGCCAAGCACCGGATCTTCCGTGGCGCCCGCCAGGTCGTGGTCAACCGTCAGGACGCCCTGAGCCGTCCGCTGCCGGTGGAAGGCCAGCCCTGCTGGACCTTCGGCCTGAACACGCCTGACTTCAAGGCCTTCGGCCTGCGCGAAGAAAACGGCGAGAAATACCTGGCCTTCGAATTCCGCAACCTGATGCCGGTTCGCGAACTGAAGATCCGCGGTGCGCACAACCAGTCCAACGCCCTTGCCGCGCTGGCCCTCGGGCATGCCGTCGGCCTGCCGTTCGAGGCCATGCTGGAAAGCCTGCGCAGCTTCGCCGGCCTGGCCCATCGTTGCCAGTGGGTCCGTGAGCTGAACGGCGTCAATTACTACGACGACTCCAAGGCCACCAACGTTGGTGCGGCGCTGGCCGCCATCGAAGGCCTGGGTGCCGATATCGGCGGCAAGCTGGTACTGATCGCCGGCGGCGACGGCAAGGGCGCTGACTTCTCCGCCCTGCGTGCGCCGGTCGGCGAACATTGCCGTGCGGTGGTCCTGCTCGGCCGCGATGCCGAGCTGCTGGCCGATGCCCTTGGCGACAGCGTGCCGCTGGTTCGGGTCAAGACCCTCGAGGACGCTGTGCAAAAAGCTGCCGAACTGGCCCGGTCCGGCGACGCCGTGCTGCTGTCCCCGGCTTGCGCCAGCCTCGACATGTTCAAGAACTTCGAGGAGCGTGGGCGCCTGTTCGCCCAGGCCGCAGGAGAACTGGCATGATCTTCGGCGCCATCAAGCCCTATCCGTCGCCGCTGATCAGCGGCCGTGGCATCGACCTGGACTTCCCGTTCCTGGTCGGTTGCCTGGCGTTGCTCGGTCTGGGCCTGGTGATGATTACCTCGGCGTCCTCGGAAGTCGCGGCGGCGCAGTCGGGCAATCCGCTCTACCACATGTTCCGCCACCTGATTTACGTCGGCCTCGGCGTAGGTGCCTGCATCGTCACCATGATGGTGCCGATCTCCACCTGGCAGCGCATGGGCTTCCTGATGCTGATCGGTGCCTTCGGCCTGCTGGTGGCGGTGCTGATCCCGGGTATCGGGCGTGAAGTGAACGGTTCGATGCGCTGGATCGGCTTCAGCTTCTTCAACGTCCAGCCTTCGGAGATCGCCAAGGTCTTCGTGGTCGTCTACCTCGCCGGCTATCTGGTACGGCGGCAGCAGGAAGTGCGGGAAAGCTGGATGGGCTTCTTCAAGCCGTTCATCGTCCTCCTGCCCATGGCCGGCCTGTTGCTGATGGAGCCGGACTTCGGCGCCACGGTAGTGATGATGGGCTCGGCGGCGGCGATGCTGTTCCTCGGCGGCGTGGGGTTGTTCCGCTTCGGCCTGATGGTGGTGCTGGCGGTGGGCGCGGTGTTCGTGCTGGTCCAGGCCCAGCCGTACCGGATGGCCCGCCTGATCACCTTCACCGACCCCTGGGCCGACCAGTTCGGTTCCGGCTACCAGCTGACCCAGGCGCTGATTGCTTTCGGCCGTGGCGAGTGGTTCGGCGTCGGCCTGGGCAACAGCGTGCAGAAGCAGTTCTACCTGCCCGAGGCGCATACCGACTTCGTGTTCTCGGTGCTTGCCGAAGAGCTGGGCGTGGTCGGCTCGCTGCTGACCGTTGCCCTGTTCGTCTTCGTCACCGTGCGCGCGCTGTACATCGGCCTGTGGGCAGAAAAGGCCAAGCAGTTCTTCGCCGCCTACGTGGCCTTTGGCCTGGCCTTCCTGTGGATCGGCCAGTTCCTGATCAACATCGGAGTGAACGTCGGCCTGCTGCCGACCAAGGGCCTGACCCTGCCGTTCCTCAGCTACGGTGGCAGCTCGCTGGTGATCTGCTGTGCCTGCGTCGGGTTGCTCCTGCGCATCGAATGGGAGAGCCGTACTCACCTGGGCAGCGAGGAACACGAATTCGACGAAAACGATTTTGCCGAGGAGCCGACCCATCATGGCCGCTGACGGCAAGAACGTATTGATCATGGCCGGCGGAACCGGCGGCCATGTATTCCCGGCGCTGGCCTGCGCCCGGGAATTCCAGGCGCGCGGTTTCACCGTGCATTGGCTGGGAACGCCACGGGGTATCGAGAATGAACTGGTACCGCAGGCCGGCCTGCAACTGCACCTGATCAATGTCACCGGGCTGCGTGGCAAGAGCAAGCTGTCACTGCTCAAGGCGCCGTTCACCTTGGTCAAGGCGGTGTTCCAGGCGCGGCGGATCATCCGTCAGGTCAATCCGGTCTGCGTGGTCGGTTTCGGTGGCTATGTCACCGGTCCAGGCGGCGTGGCCGCCAGGCTGTGCGGCGTGCCGGTGGTGATCCACGAGCAGAATGCCCGTGCCGGTACCGCCAACCGCCTGCTGGTGCCATTGGCTGGACGGGTCTGCGAAGCCTTCCCGGACACCTTCGGGGCCAGTGCCAAGCGCCGCACCACCGGTAACCCGGTACGTGCCGAGCTGTTCCTGGAGCCTGTGCGCCAGGCCCTGCCGGGACGTCGGGCGCGCCTGCTGGTACTGGGCGGCAGCCTGGGCGCCGAACCGCTGAACAAGCTGCTGCCCCAGGCCCTGGCCCTGGTGCCGGAAAGCCTGCGGCCCGAGGTGTTCCACCAGGCCGGAAAGAATCATGACCAGATCACCGCTCAGCGTTATCGCGAGGCGGGGGTCGAGGCTCAGGTAGAGCCGTTCATCAAGGACATGGCCCAGGCCTATGGCTGGGCCGACCTGGTGGTATGCCGTGCCGGCGCGCTGACCGTCAGCGAACTGGCCGCCGCGGGACTGCCGTCGTTGCTGGTGCCCTTGCCCCATGCCATCGACGACCACCAGACCCACAACGCCCATTATCTGGCACGCGAAGGCGCCGCCTTCTTGATGCCGCAAGCGACAACTGGCGCAGCGCAGCTCGCTGAACGCCTGAACGAGGTGCTGATGCAACCGGAAAAACTCGACACCATGGCCGCCACCGCACGACGCCTGGCCAAGCCCGCTGCAACCCGCACCGTGGTCGATATCTGCCTGGAGGTGGCCCATGGTTGAGAACCAGAAAGCCATGCCCCAGCCTGAAATGCGCCGTATCCGTCGCATCCACTTCGTCGGTATCGGCGGCGTGGGCATGTGCGGGATCGCCGAAGTACTGCTGAACCTGGGCTACCAGGTGTCCGGTTCCGACCTCAAGGAGTCGCCCGTTACCGAGCGCTTGAAGTCCTTCGGGGCCGAGATCTTCATCGGCCACCGTGCCGAAAACGCCGCCAGCGCCGACGTGCTGGTGGTGTCCAGCGCCATCAACACGGCCAACCCGGAAGTTGCCACCGCCCTGGAGCGGCGCATTCCGGTGGTGCCGCGTGCCGAGATGCTGGCCGAGCTGATGCGCTACCGCCATGGCATCGCCGTCGCCGGTACCCATGGCAAGACCACCACCACCAGCCTGCTGGCCTCGGTCTTCGCCGCAGGCGGCCTGGATCCTACCTTCGTCATCGGTGGCCGCCTGAACGCTGCAGGTACCAATGCCCAGCTCGGTACCAGCCGCTACCTGATCGCCGAAGCCGACGAGAGCGATGCCAGTTTCCTGCATCTGCAGCCATTGGTCGCGGTGGTCACCAATATCGACGCCGACCATATGGCCACCTACGAAGGCGACTTCAACAAGCTGAAGAAAACCTTCGTCGAGTTCCTGCACAACCTGCCGTTCTACGGCCTGGCCGTGGTCTGCCTGGACGACCCGGTGGTTCGCGAGATCCTGCCGCTGGTCAAGCGCCCGGCAGTGACCTACGGCTTCAGCGAAGAAGCCGACGTGCGCGCGATCAACGTACGCCAGTCGGGCATGCAGACCCACTTCACCGTGCTGCGCCGTGACCGTGCGCCGCTGGACGTGTCGGTGAACATGCCGGGTAACCACAACGTGCTCAACGCCCTGGCGACCATCGCCATCGCCACCGACGAGGGCATCAGCGACGAGGCCATCGTCCAGGGTCTTTCCGGTTTCCAGGGCGTTGGCCGACGCTTCCAGGTCTACGGCGAACTGCCGGTGGAAGGCGGCAGCGTGATGCTGGTGGACGACTATGGTCATCACCCGACCGAGGTTGCCGCGGTAATCAAGGCCGTGCGCGGTGGCTGGCCGGAGCGTCGCCTGGTCATGGTCTACCAGCCGCACCGCTACAGCCGTACCCGTGACCTCTACGACGATTTCGTCCAGGTCCTGGCCGACGCCAATGTGCTGCTGTTGATGGAAGTCTACCCGGCGGGCGAAGAGCCGATCCCGGGCGCCGACAGTCGTCAGCTGTGCCACAGCATTCGCCAGCGCGGTCAGCTCGATCCGATCTACATCGAACGCGGCATCGAACTGGCGCCTCTGGTCAAGCCATTGCTGCGTGCCGGCGACATCCTGCTGTGCCAGGGCGCCGGTGATATCGGTGGCCTCGCGCCACAACTGTTGAAGAGTCCGTTGTTCGCTGGTGCGGGTGCCAGTCAGGAGAAAGCGAAATGACTGCCGAAGCCTACGCCAAGCTGCATTCCACGATCGCCCCGAAAGATTTCGGCCGTGTCGCCGTGCTCTACGGCGGCAAGAGCGCCGAGCGCGAAGTCTCGCTGAAGTCCGGTGCCGCGGTGATCGACGCGCTGCAAGGCGCCGGAGTCGACGTGGTTGCCATCGATGTCGGTGACGACCTGCTGGCCCGCCTGCAGAGCGAGAAGATCGACCGCGCCTTCATCATCCTCCACGGCCGTGGCGGCGAAGATGGCAGCATGCAGGGCCTGCTGGAGTGCCTGGGCATTCCCTACACCGGCAGCGGCATCCTCGCCTCGGCCCTGGCCATGGACAAGTTGCGTACCAAGCAGGTGTGGCAGAGCCTGGGCATCCCGACCCCGCGCCATGCCGTGCTGGCCAGTGAAGCCGACTGTATTTGCGCAGGCGCGGAACTGGGCTTCCCGTTGATCGTCAAACCGGCCCATGAAGGTTCCAGTATCGGTATGGCCAAAGTGTCCAGCGTCGCGGAATTGATCGCGGCCTGGAAAGACGCCGCCAACTACGATTCGCAAGTCCTGGTCGAGCAGTGGATCCAGGGTCCGGAGTTCACTGTGGCGGTGCTGCGTGACCAGGTCCTGCCGCCGATCGCCCTGGGCACCCCGCATTCGTTCTACGACTACGACGCCAAGTACCTGGCTTCCGATACCCAATACCGGATCCCGTGTGGCCTGGATGCAGCCAAGGAACAGGAATTGATCGACCTCACCGCCCGCGCCTGCGACGCCATCGGCATTGCTGGCTGGGGCCGCGTGGATGTAATGCAGGACGAGCAGGGCCGCTTCTGGCTGCTTGAAGTCAACACCGCACCAGGCATGACCGACCACAGCCTGGTGCCCATGGCGGCACGTGCGGCCGGCCTCGATTTCCAGCAGTTGGTGCTGGCGATCCTGGCGGCCAGTGTCGAGGCGCGAGGTTAAGCCCATGCAAGGCGCGATGTTACGTCATCAGCAACCCGCCCCCGGCCGTAACAAGCCGGTGCCGCGTGGTGCCAGCCGGATGGTGGCCAAGGAGCCACTGTCGGCGCGCCTGCCCAAGCCGAACTTCAGCATCTTCAAGAAGCTGCTGTGGCCCGTGCTGCTGGTCGTCGCGGGCTTTGGCGCCTACGAAGGCGCGCAGCGCCTGATGCCCTATGCCGACCGGCCGATCACCAAGATCGCCGTGCAGGGCGACCTCAGCTACATCAGCCAGCAGGCGGTGCAGCAGCGTATTGCCCCTTATGTCGCGGCGAGTTTCTTCACCGTCGACCTGGCGAGCATGCGTACCGAACTGGAGCAGATGCCCTGGATCGCCCATGCCGAAGTACGTCGGGTATGGCCAGACGAAGTGGTTATTCGCCTGGAAGAACAGTTGCCAGTGGCGCGCTGGGGCGAGGACGCCTTGCTCAACAACCAGGGCCAGGCCTTCACCCCGCGCGAGCTGGCGAACTACGAGCACCTGCCGCAGCTTTTCGGGCCGCAGCGCGCTCAGCAACAAGTGATGCAGCAATATCAGGTTCTCAACCAAATGTTGCGCCCCCTGGGTTTCTCGATCGCTCGCCTGGAGCTGCGCGAGCGGGGCAGCTGGTTCCTCACCACCGGCGCCGGCAGCGCTGGCCCGGGTATCGAACTGCTGCTGGGGCGCGACCACCTGGTGGAAAAAATGCGCCGTTTCATTGCCATCTACAACAAGACGCTCAAAGAACAGATCACGAACATCGCCCGCATCGATCTGCGTTACGCCAACGGCCTTGCCGTTGGCTGGCGGGAACCGATTGCACAGCCCGCGGCCCAACCCGCCGTGGCGAAGAATTAGAGAGAGGCAGGACCCATGGCAAATGCGCATAGCGGCAAAATGATCGTCGGGCTGGATATCGGCACGTCCAAGGTGGTTGCACTGGTAGGCGAAGTCGCCGCCGACGGCACCCTGGAGATCGTCGGTATCGGCACCCATCCATCGCGCGGGTTGAAAAAAGGCGTGGTGGTCAATATCGAGTCCACCGTGCAGTCGATCCAGCGCGCCGTCGAAGAGGCGCAGCTGATGGCTGGCTGCCGGATCCACTCGGCCTTCGTCGGCGTGGCCGGCAATCACATCCGCAGCCTGAACTCCCACGGCATCGTGGCGATCCGCGATCGCGAAGTCAGCACTGCGGACCTGGAACGGGTACTGGACGCGGCCCAGGCCGTGGCTATCCCCGCCGACCAGCGCGTGCTGCATACCCTGCCGCAGGATTACGTGATCGATAACCAGGAAGGCGTGCGCGAGCCGCTGGGCATGTCCGGCGTGCGTCTGGAAGCCAAGGTCCATGTGGTGACCTGCGCAGTCAACGCGGCGCAGAACATCGAGAAGTGCGTGCGCCGCTGCGGCCTGGAAATCGACGACATCATCCTCGAGCAACTGGCTTCGGCCTACTCGGTGCTCACCGACGACGAGAAAGAGCTGGGCGTGTGCCTGGTGGATATCGGCGGCGGCACCACCGACATCGCCATCTTCACCGAAGGCGCGATCCGTCATACCGCGGTGATCCCGATCGCCGGCGACCAGGTGACCAACGACATTGCCATGGCCCTGCGTACGCCGACCCAGTACGCCGAGGAAATCAAGATCCGCTACGCCTGCGCCCTGGCCAAGCTGGCCGGTGCCGGCGAAACCATCAAGGTGCCGAGCGTCGGCGACCGTCCGCCGCGCGAGCTGTCGCGCCAGGCCCTGGCCGAAGTGGTCGAGCCGCGCTACGACGAGCTGTTCACCTTGATCCAGGCTGAGCTGCGCCGCAGCGGTTACGAGGACCTGGTACCAGCGGGCATCGTCCTGACCGGTGGTACCTCGAAGATGGAAGGCGCGGTCGAACTGGCCGAGGAAATCTTCCATATGCCGGTACGCCTCGGCGTACCACACAGCGTTCGGGGGCTGAGCGACGTGGTTCGCAACCCGATCTATTCCACTGGCGTTGGCCTGCTGACCTATGGCCTGCAGAAACAGTCCGACGGCGTGCCAGTGCCAGGTATCAGAAACGACAGCTATGGCGATGAACCGAAGGCCCCGGTGCTTGAGCGCTTCAAGCGTTGGGTCCAGGGAAACTTCTAAGTTTCAAAAGCAGTAGTGGTAGGCGCAAAAAACTAGAGAACTGAAAGGAGAGGGAAAATGTTCGAGCTCGTAGACAACGTCCCGCAAAGTCCGGTCATCAAAGTGATCGGCGTCGGTGGCGGCGGTGGCAACGCCGTCAACCACATGGTCAAGAGCAACATCGAAGGCGTCGAATTCATCTGCGCCAACACCGATGCTCAGGCCCTGAAAAACATCGGTGCGCGCACCATTCTGCAACTGGGTACCGGTGTCACCAAGGGCCTGGGCGCGGGTGCCAATCCGGAAATCGGCCGCCAGGCCGCACTGGAGGACCGCGAGCGTATCGCCGAGGTGCTGCAGGGCACCAACATGGTCTTCATCACTACCGGCATGGGTGGTGGTACCGGTACCGGTGCTGCGCCGATCATCGCCGAAGTGGCCAAGGAACTGGGCATCCTCACCGTTGCGGTGGTGACCCGTCCGTTCCCGTTCGAAGGCCGCAAGCGCATGCAGATCGCCGATGAAGGCATCCGCTCGCTGGCTGACAGCGTCGACTCGCTGATCACCATTCCCAACGAAAAACTGCTGACCATCCTCGGCAAGGACGCCAGCCTGCTGTCGGCCTTCGCCAAGGCGGACGACGTTCTGGCCGGTGCCGTGCGCGGTATCTCCGACATCATCAAGCGTCCGGGCATGATCAACGTCGACTTCGCCGACGTGCGTACCGTGATGAGCGAAATGGGCATGGCGATGATGGGTACCGGCTGTGCCAGCGGTCCGAACCGTGCGCGTGAAGCCACCGAGGCGGCGATCCGCAACCCGCTGCTCGAAGACGTCAACCTGCAGGGCGCCCGCGGCATCCTGGTCAACATCACTGCCGGTCCGGACCTGTCGCTGGGTGAATACTCCGACGTGGGCAGCATCATCGAGGCGTTCGCCTCCGACCACGCGATGGTCAAGGTCGGCACCGTGATCGATCCGGATATGCGCGACGAGCTGCACGTCACCGTGGTCGCTACCGGCCTGGGTGCCAAGATCGAGAAGCCTGTGAAGGTCATCGACAACACCCTGCAAAGCGCGGCTGCCCAGGTTTCCACCCCGGCTCCGGCACCCGTGCGCAACGAGCAGCCTGCGGTCAACTACCGTGACCTGGAGCGTCCGACCGTGATGCGCAACCAGACCCACGCTGGCGCGGCAGCGGCTGCCAAGCTCAATCCTCAGGACGACCTGGATTACCTGGACATCCCGGCATTCCTGCGTCGTCAGGCCGATTGATGGAATTTATCAGGGGTATTAGGGTGATTGGTGTTCAGCAAAGGTTGGGTCTGTTATCATCCCCAGCCTTTGTTGATACCAGTTCGCAATCTGTGCTGAAGCGGCCAATGCCATGATTAAACAACGCACCCTGAAAAATATCATCCGTGCCACAGGTGTCGGCCTGCACTCCGGGGAAAAGGTATACCTGACCCTGAAACCTGCGCCTGTGGATACCGGCATCGTATTTTGCCGAGCCGACCTCGATCCCGTGGTGCATATCCCTGCCCGTGCGGAAAATGTCGGCGAGACCACCATGTCGACCACGCTGGTCAACGGCGATACCAAGGTAGACACGGTTGAGCACCTGCTCTCGGCCATGGCTGGCCTGGGCATCGATAACGCCTACGTCGAGCTCTCCGCCTCCGAAGTCCCGATCATGGACGGTAGCGCAGGCCCCTTCGTATTCCTGATTCAATCCGCCGGCCTGGAAGAACAGGACGCGCCGAAGAAATTCATCCGCATCCTGCGTGAAGTGACAGTGCAAGACGGCGACAAGCGCGCCACTTTCCTGCCTTTCGACGGGTTCAAGGTGAGTTTCGAGATCGATTTCGACCACCCGGTGTTCCGCAACCGTACCCAAAGCGCAAGCGTCGACTTTTCCAGCACCTCGTTCGTGAAGGAAGTCAGCCGCGCCCGTACCTTCGGGTTCATGAGCGACATCGAGTACCTTCGCAAGCACAACCTCGCCCTCGGCGGCAGCGTCGAGAACGCCATCGTGGTTGACAAGGACGGTGTATTGAACGAGGACGGCCTTCGCTATGAAGACGAATTCGTCAAGCACAAGATCCTCGACGCCATCGGCGACCTCTACCTGCTGGGCAACAGCCTGATCGGCGAGTTCCGCGGCTTCAAGTCCGGTCACGCGCTGAACAACCAGCTGCTGCGCAAGCTGATCGAAGAAACCGATGCGTGGGAAGTCGTGACTTTCGAAGACGCCAGCACCGCACCGATCTCCTACATGCGTCCGGTTGCCGCTGTATAAGCTCGAATACTCTCTCTAGTTTGAAGGCCGCCCTCGGGCGGCCTTTTTTTATTTGCCTGTCAACACCGGACCCTGTGGGCTTGGGAAATGATGTTGCCAGGTCGGGCCCTATCGCTGGCAAGCCAGCTCCCACAGGGTACTCAGACCCTGTGGGAGCTGGCTTGCCAGCGATGAGGCCATCGGCAGCACCTCAGGAGTTGTCTTTATTGCTCTTGCGATGGCTCGCCAGGCGCTCCAGCGCCGCACGCAGGTTCGGATCACTGATCCCCTGCGCCGTGGCCTGGATGGTTTCCGCCGACTTGTCCGAGATATCGATGACGTGGCTGGGCGGGCGCGGAGTAGTAGCCACCGGCTGCACCTTGAACAGGATCCGGTTCAGGTTCACGAAGGCGTCCAGTTGCTGCAACTGGCGTTGCAGGCGCTTCTGCTGGTAGCGCAGGCGTGTTGCCCAATGCCCGTCGGTGACCACCAGCGTCAGGGTACCTTCGCGCCAGGTCGCCACCCGGCAATGCTCCCGCGCAGCCGGCTGCAACTGGCTTTCCACCAGACGCTGCAACTGCGCCAGGCGCTGCGCCTGGTTGAACAGTGCCTTGAGCGGACGGGCCTCGCGCAACAGCGTGCCGGGCGCGCGGGCGGGAGAGGGGCGGTAGGCCATGATGACACCTGCAAAGACGATCCGCGCATCTTAACAGATCGCCCGCGCAGGGCTGGAGAGCCGCTATCCACATGAATCTTGACCCACGCGGGTTGAAGTTGTCGAAAAAGCCCTTATTGTAAAAAAGCCCCCGTTACAGCGCTGTGCCAGCATCGTGGAACTCCACCACTTTCCTCACCATCGTTTCCGGGTAGAATGCTCGTTCGCATGCGGCCAATAAGGGCTGCACGGGCGACTTCACGGGGCCGCCCTCCATCCCTATGTGTGGAAGATCCTGCCGATATGTTTGCGCCTTTGTTAAAGAAACTTTTTGGAAGCAAGAACGAGCGTGAAGTGAAACGCATGCTCAAGACGGTCCAGATCGTCAATGCCTTCGAAGAGCAGATGGTGGCCCTCTCCGATGAACAGCTGCGGGCCAAGACCCCCGAGTTCAAAGAGCGCCTGGCCAAAGGCGAGACCCTCGACCAGCTCCTGCCGGAAGCATTCGCCGTCGCGCGCGAGGCCGGCAAGCGGATCATGGGCATGCGCCACTTCGATGTGCAGTTGATCGGCGGCATGACCTTGCACGAAGGCATGATCGCGGAAATGCGCACCGGTGAGGGCAAGACCCTGGTGGCAACCCTCGGTGTCTACCTCAATGCGCTGTCCGGCAAGGGCGTGCACGTGGTCACGGTCAACGACTACCTGGCCCGTCGCGACGCCAACTGGATGCGTCCGCTGTACGAATTCCTCGGCCTGACCGTAGGCGTGGTCACCCCGTTCCAGCCGCCGGAAGAGAAGCGCGCTGCCTACGCCGCCGACATCACCTACGGCACCAACAACGAATTCGGCTTCGACTACCTGCGCGACAACATGGCGTTCAGCCTGGAAGAGAAATTCCAGCGCGAGCTGAATTTCGCCGTGATCGACGAAGTCGACTCCATCCTGATCGACGAAGCCCGTACCCCGCTGATCATTTCCGGCCAGGCCGAAGACAGCTCCAAGCTGTACATCGAGATCAACAAGCTGATCCCGCGCCTGACCCAGCACATCGAGGAAGTGGAAGGCCAGGTCACCCAGGAAGGCCACTTCAAGATCGACGAGAAAAGCCGCCAGGTCGAACTCAACGAAGCCGGTCACCAGTTCATCGAGGAGATGCTCACCCAGGTCGGCCTGCTGGCCGAGGGCGAGAGCCTCTACTCCGCGCACAACCTTGGCCTGCTGACCCACGTCTATGCCGGCCTGCGGGCGCACAAGCTGTTCCACCGCAACGTCGAGTACATCGTCCAGGATGGCCAGGTCCTGCTGATCGACGAACATACCGGCCGTACCATGCCGGGCCGTCGTCTCTCCGAAGGCCTGCACCAGGCCATCGAAGCGAAGGAAAACCTGAATATCCAGGCCGAAAGCCAGACGCTGGCCTCGACCACCTTCCAGAACTACTTCCGCCTCTACACCAAGCTGTCCGGCATGACCGGTACCGCCGACACCGAAGCCTTCGAGTTCGCCCAGATCTATAACCTCAACGTTATGGTCATCCCGCCGAACAAGCCGCTGGCGCGCAAGGACTTCAACGACCTAGTGTACCTGACCGCCGACGAGAAATACGCCGCGATCATCGCCGACATCAAGGAAAGCATGGCCTCCGGCCGTCCTGTCCTGGTCGGTACGGCAACCATCGAAACCTCCGAGCACATGTCCAACCTGCTCAAGAAGGAAGGTATCGACCACAAGGTCCTGAACGCCAAGTACCACGAGAAGGAAGCCGAGATCATCGCCCAGGCCGGTCGTCCCGGCGCGCTGACCATCGCCACCAACATGGCCGGTCGCGGTACCGACATCCTGCTGGGCGGCAACTGGGAAGTCGAAGTGGCTTCCATGGAAAACCCGACGCCCGAGCAGATCGCCCAGATCAAGGCCGACTGGCAGAAGCGTCACCAGCAGGTGATCGAATCCGGCGGTCTGCACGTGATCGCGTCCGAGCGCCACGAATCGCGCCGTATCGACAACCAGCTGCGTGGTCGTTCCGGTCGCCAGGGCGACCCGGGTTCGAGCCGCTTCTACCTGTCCCTGGAAGACAGCCTGATGCGCATCTTCGCCTCCGACCGGGTGAAGAACTTCATGAAGGCCTTGGGCATGCAGTCCGGCGAGGCCATCGAGCACCGCATGGTGACCAACGCCATCGAGAAGGCGCAGCGCAAGGTCGAAGGTCGCAACTTCGACATCCGCAAGCAGCTCCTGGAGTTCGACGACGTAGCCAACGAGCAGCGCAAGGTGATCTACCACATGCGCAACAGCCTGCTGGCTGCCGAGAACATCGGCGACACTATCGCCGAGTTCCGCCAGGAAACCCTCGATGCAACCTTCGCCCAGCATATTCCGCCGCAATCGCTGCCCGAGCAGTGGGACGTGGCCGGCCTGGAGGCATCCCTGGCCAGCGACTTCGCGGTGAAACTGCCAATTCAGCAGTGGCTCGACGAAGACGACAAGCTGTACGAGGAGACCCTGCGCGAGAAGGTCCTCAACGAGCTGGTCACCGCCTACAACGAGAAGGAAGACAGCGCTGGCGCCGAAGCCCTGCGTACCTTCGAGAAGCAGATCCTGCTGCGCGTCCTCGACGACCTGTGGAAAGACCACCTGTCGACCATGGACCACCTGCGCCACGGTATCCACCTGCGCGGCTACGCCCAGAAGAACCCGAAACAGGAGTACAAGCGCGAGTCGTTCACTCTGTTCCAGGAGCTGCTGGAGTCGATCAAGCGCGACACCATCCGCGTGCTTTCCCATGTCCAGGTCCGCCGCGAGGACCCGGTC
Source organism: Pseudomonas sp. GD04058 (assembly GCF_029836855.1). Classification (NCBI taxonomy): domain Bacteria; kingdom Pseudomonadati; phylum Pseudomonadota; class Gammaproteobacteria; order Pseudomonadales; family Pseudomonadaceae; genus Pseudomonas; species Pseudomonas sp. GD04058. The sequence continues at coordinate 88,706 of NZ_JAOECN010000009.1, read as the reverse complement.
GAGGAAGAAGCCCGTCTGCGCCGCGAAGCCGAGGAGCTGGCCCAGCGCATGCAGTTCCAGCATGCCGCAGCGCCAGGCCTGGAAGCTGCCGAGCAGCTGGAGGAGGGCGCTGAAGTCGCCGTCGCCGCCGCACCGGTACGCAACGACCAGAAACTGGGCCGCAACGAGCTGTGCTGGTGCGGTTCCGGCAAGAAGTTCAAGCACTGCCACGGGCAGATCAACTGATCGAGCCTGTCACGCTGAAACCTGAACACCGCGCCGCGACCGGTCTCCACCGTCGCGGCGTTGTTCCATCTCAAGCACCGTCGGATTGCCGGCGGTGAATTTTTTCTAGGAGCGCTTTCATGGCTGTTGGTCTTGGTCCTTTGCCAACGTTGCACCCGGTTCCCGGTTTCGAACTCGGTATCGCCTCTGCGGGCATCAAGCGCCCGGGGCGCAAGGATGTGGTGGTGATGCGCTGTGCCGAAGGCTCCAGTGTCGCTGGTGTGTTCACCCTGAATGCCTTCTGCGCCGCCCCGGTGATCATTGCCAAGCAGCGCGTGCAGGGCACCGTGCGTTACCTGCTGACCAACACCGGTAATGCCAACGCCGGTACCGGCGCCCCGGGCCTGGCGGCCGCCGAACGCACCTGTGCCAAGCTGGCCGAGCTGACCGGCGTCGACGCCAGCGCCGTGCTGCCGTTCTCCACCGGTGTAATCGGCGAGCCGCTTCCGGTCGAGAAGATCGAAGGCGCCCTGCAGGCCGCCTTGGACAACTTGTCCGAGAACCACTGGGCCGAAGCCGCCACCGGCATCATGACCACCGACACCCTGCCCAAGGGCGCCAGCCGTCAGTTCCAGCATGAAGGCGTGACCATTACCGTCACCGGTATCAGCAAAGGCGCGGGCATGATCCGCCCGAACATGGCTACCATGCTTGGCTACATCGCCACCGACGCCAAGGTCGCTCCGGCAGTGCTCAAGGACCTGATCCTGGACGGCGCCAACAAGTCGTTCAACCGCATCACCATCGACGGCGACACCTCGACCAACGACTGCTGCATGCTGATCGCCACCGGCAAGGCCGACGTGGCCGAGATCACCGAGGCCAGCGGCCCGTTGTTCGAAGCGCTGAAGAAGGCGGTATTCGAAGTCTGCATGGAAGTGGCCCAGGCCATCGTCCGTGACGGCGAAGGCGCCACCAAGTTCGTCACCGTGCAGGTCAACGGTGGTGGCAACCACCAGGAATGCCTGGACGTCGGCTACGCCGTCGCCCACTCGCCACTGATCAAGACCGCGCTTTTCGCCTCCGATCCGAACTGGGGCCGTATCCTCGCGGCGGTGGGCCGTGCCGGCGTTCCGAACCTCGACGTCAGCCTGATCGACGTGTACCTGGACAACGTCTGCATTGCCTCCAAGGGCGGCCGCAGCGCGACCTACACCGAAGACCAGGGCGCCGCCGTCATGGCCCAGGAAGAAATCACCATCCGTATCGAGCTGGGCCGTGGCCAGTGCAGCGAGACCATCTGGACCACCGACCTGTCCCACGAGTACGTGAAGATCAACGCGGAATACCGCACCTGATCGAACGCCGCCGCCTGGCCTGGCCAGACGGCGGCATCCTCTCAATCAGCGGAGTTCAAAGTTGAAACGGATTCATGTCGCCGCCGCCGTCATTCGTGGCGCGGATGGCCGTATTCTCATCGCCCGGCGTGGCGAAACCCAGCATCAGGGCGGCCTGTGGGAGTTTCCCGGGGGCAAGGTCGAGGATGGCGAAGCCGTCGAGACAGCCCTGGCCCGCGAGCTGCACGAAGAGCTGGGCATCGGGGTCACCGCCGCGCGGCCACTGATCAAGATCAGGCACGACTACCCGGACAAGCAGGTCATGCTTGACGTCTGGGAAGTCAACGCCTTCACCGGCGAGCCCCATGGTGCCGAGGGCCAGCCGCTGGCCTGGGTATCGCCACGGGATCTGGGGCAATACGAATTCCCCGAAGCCAACCGGCCCATCGTCGCGGCGGCGCGCTTGCCAGGCGACTACCTGATCACCCCCGACGACCTGGAAGCCCCACACCTGCTGCGTGGTATCCAGAAGGCGATTGCCGGTGGGATCAAGCTGGTGCAATTGCGCGCGCCGAACATGTACGACCCGAAATATCGGGATGTCGCGGTCGATGCCGTAGGCCTTTGCGCCGGCAAGGCGCAGTTGATGCTCAAGGGGCCGCTGGAATGGCTGGGCGACTTTCCGTCTGCCGGCTGGCACCTGACTGCCGAGCAATTGCGCAAGTATGCCCCCAATGGCCGGCCGTTCCCCAAGGAGCGATGGCTGGCGGCGTCGTGCCACAGTGCTGAAGAACTGGCGCTGGCCGAGCGGATGGGCGTGGACTTCGTGACGCTGTCGCCGGTGCAGGCGACCCAGACCCATCCCGAGGCTCAGCCGCTGGGTTGGGACGCGGCGCAGCAGATGATCGATGGCTTCAACAAGCCGGTGTTCCTGCTCGGTGGCGTTGGCCCGAACGAGCGTGAGCGCGCCTGGCAGATCGGTGCGCAGGGTGTTGCCGGAATCCGTGCGTTCTGGCCCGAGATCTGACTTCACACCAGATCCTGTGAGAGCTGGCTTGAACAATGATGCTGTCAGGTCTGGCCTCATCGCTGGCAAGCCAGCTCCCACAAGGTCCAGTGTCAGCCATGGGTTTTGTGTCCGGCGGATAACCCTGTGGGAGCTGGCTTGCCAGCGATGAGGCCGGCAAGGACAAAAATGTTGTCAGGATCCGGCTTCCGCTCAGGGTTTCGCGGCAGCCTGCCAGAGGATTTCGCCGATGCCCTGGCGCCGGGCGATCAAGCGCGCTGCAACGAACAGCAGGTCGGAAAGCCGATTGATATAGGCCAGCCCAACCCCCACCAGCGGCTCCAGCGCATTCAACTGCTGGCAGCGCCGCTCGGCACTGCGTGCCAGGCTCCGGCACACGTGGGCCTGGGCAACCAGCGCCGAGCCTCCCGGCAGGATGAAGTTCTCCAGCGGCCCGAGCTCCTCGTTCCACCGATCGATCGCCGCCTCCAACCGCCCTATCTCGATCTTGTCCAGCGCCTGGTAAGTGGGCATCGCCAGTTCGCCACCCAAGTCGAACAGCCGATGCTGACAAGGCGCCAGTACCTCGATCAGTTCCGTCAGTCCCTCGCCGTCCAGTCCCGCCAGCAACAGCCCTAACTGGCTGTTCAGCGTATCCACCTCGCCGATCGCCTCGATGCGTGGATGGTCCTTGGGCACCCGGCGTCCATCGCCCAGGCCGGTTTCACCCTGGTCCCCGGTGCGGGTGTAGATCTTCGACAGGCGGAAACCCATGCTCATGACTCCAGTTTGCGCGGGGCCGGCAGTGGCGAGGCCGTCAGAGGCAGGCGCAGGGTGAAGCAGGTTCCCTGGCCCGGACTCGATTGCACTTCCATCTGGCCCTTGTGGTTGTTGGTGATGATGAAATACGAAACCGACAGCCCAAGACCGGTACCCTGGCCGATCTCCTTGGTGGTGAAGAAAGGCTCGAAAGTGCGCTTGCGTACCGCTTCGGGCATGCCGATACCGTTGTCCTCGACCTGGATCTCCGCCCAGGGCGGGTTCAGCCGGGTACGCAAGGTGATGCGCCCGGGTTCGCTGTTGTCCTGGCGCAGGTGGATGGCTTGCGCGGCATTCTTCAGCAGGTTGAGCAGCACCTGTTCCAGTTCGTTGGCGGTCCCCGGTACCGGGCCGAGCTCCGGGTCGAACTGGCGGACGATGGCCTGGCCCTTGAAGTCGAAGCCGATCGTCAGGTCGAAGTCGTTGCCGGCGATCTCCACCGCCTGGTCGATCAGCGCCGGCAAGTCGCAAGGCGCCATCTGCCGGTTGCTGCGGCGGCTGAAGCTGAGCATATGGGTAACGATCTTCGCCGCCCGCGCCCCGGCCTGCTGGATGCCGTCGAGCAATTGCGGGACCTGGCGCGCTTCGAGGTAGCGATTGACCGTGCCCAGGTCGATCCCGGCCTCGCTGGCGGCTTCCAGGTTCTTCGGCAGGTCTGGCGAGAGGCGCCGGCGGATGTTCTGCACGTTGTGCAGGATTGCACCCAGCGGGTTGTTGATTTCGTGGGCCATGCCGGCGGCCAGGCCGCCCACCGAGAGCATTTTTTCAGACTGCACCATCATTTCCTCGAGCGACAGGCGCTGGGTAATGTCGTCGATGCGGATCACCACGCCACGGCCGCCACCGCCCATCAGCGGGTAGAAGGTCAGGGCGTAATGGCGCGGCTCGTCGTCGCGGGTCCAGGTCACCCGCTCGATCTTCGCCACCCGGTGCTTTTCCACGCTTTCCTTGAGCTGCGGCAGGAACGGCTTGAGCGGTTCGAAGGCGAGGAAGATCGGCTGGTTCAACGCCTCGTCCAGCGGTGTGCCGGAGAGGCTGCTGGCTTCCTGGTTCCATTGGGTCACGTACAACTGCTCGTCGAGGGCGATCAGCGCCGACGGCATGGAGTCGATGATGCTGTTGAGGTAGTTCTGGAAACCGGTGAGCTTGCGCTCGATCTTGCCCCGTACCTGGACTTCCAGTTCCAGCTTGCGGTTGGTATGGCGGGTTTCCTCGGCCAGGCCCTGGGCCTGGTCGTAGGCCTGCTGGAACTCGTCGCGGGCGCGCTTGAGCTGCTGCTCCCGGGCCTCGATGCGCGACAGCATGGTGTTGAAGGCCTCCGCCAGGCTGCCGATCTCGTCATGGTTGCCGGGGCGGGCGCGCAGGGCATAGTTCTCTTCCCGGGTAACCTGGCGCGACAGTTGTTCCAGTTGGTAGATCGGCTGGGTGATCAGGCGCTTGATCTGCCGGGCGATGATCATCCACAGCAATACGCTGAAGACCAGGATGCCGAGGCTGGCAGTCAGCGTGCCGGTATAGAAGGCGGCGGGCAGTTCGCTGCTGGCCACCAGCAGCAGATGGCCGGGAGGGCTGCCGCTGCGGGGCAGGCGAATCAGCTGGGTGTTGCGGAACTCGGTCAGGCGCCAGCCTTCGATATTGCGAAAGCGCTTGGGCAGGGCGATCGGTTCGCCATGCTGCAACTGGGCGAGGATCCTGCCATCGCTGCCATACAGTGCGGCAGCGCGCAGCGGGGTGTAGGTGTCCAGCTCGTCGAGCAGGCGGTTGGCCGCTTCCGGCGAGTCGGTCGCCTGTTGCGCCAGTTGCGGATTGGACACCAGGCGCCCGATGGTCTGCAGGGCCTGGGGAGCCATCGCCTCCTGGGAAATCCAGTAGGCAGCGCTGATGAAGGTCAGGTTGGCCACCAGCAGGATGGTGATCAACAGCACCAGCAGGGCCGCCAGCAGTTTCTGGCCGACCGGCAGGTTTTCCAGGCGTTCGCGCAAGGGCATGGTGACGGCAGAATCCTGTGGGTGGAGGGGCAGGGTAGCGCTGCCCTCAGTCGCTGGGCAATCCGTGGCTGTCCAGGTGTTCGACCAGGCGCCGGTAGAGCCGTTCCAGGTGCGGCAGCGGCTGGCCGTGGCGCATTGCGCTGCTGCAGGCGTGGCCGAGCAGGTAGTGGATTTCGGTACGGCGGCCGTTGCGTACGTCCTGGTACATCGAAGAGTAGTTCGCGGCAGTGGCCTGGATCACTCGCTGGACCTCGTTTTCCAGATTTTCCGCCGCTTGCGGCTGGCCACAGCGTTGCAGCAGGTCGGCCAGCTCGGCGCACAGCGTCGCCACTTCGCAGTGATGCCCAGCGAGCCCGCCGTTGCGGCAGTCGTAGAGCACGGTCAGTGGATTGATCGCGCAATTCAGGGCCAGCTTGCGCCACAGGCGGGTGAGGATATCCGGCGTCCATTCATGGGGAATGCCGGCCTCGGCCAGGTCATCGAGCCAGGTCGGCGCCAGCGGATTGGCCGGATCGCCCAGCCAATTGAAGCCGTGCCCGGCGAAATTCACCTGCCAGTCATGTTCGCGAAAGGCGCCCTCGGTACTGGAGGCGAAGATGCAACGGGCCCGGGGGACCCGCGCGGCGACTTCGTCCTGGCTGCCCAGGCCGTTCTGCAACAGGATCAGCTCGGCGCCCGGGGCCAGCCGATGGGCGATGCTGGCGACGGCCTTGTCTGCGTCATAGGCCTTGCACGCCAGCAGCAGGCGCTGGATCGGGGTTTCTGCGTCGAGGGTTTCGGCGGGAATGGCGAAGCTCGTCCGCCGCTCTTGTTCGACCAGGGTCAGGCCGCCTGCCTCGGTGTAGTCCTGCAGGCGCTGGGGGCTACGCAGGATCAGGCGGACCGGTTTGCCGGCCCGGGCCAGGCGGCAGGCCCAGAGGCTGCCGAGGCTGCCGGCGCCGAGAATATGCCAGGTGCTGCTCATCAGCGTTTCCCAAGCGTTTATAATGACCCGGCATTTTAACCGTCAAACCCGGTGCGCTCCATCGCACTCCCTTCAGGAGTGCCAGCGCACCTTTTATTTTCTGGAGAAAAAGGTATGCCGTCGTTCGACGTGGTATCGGAACTGGACAAGCACGAAGTCACCAACGCCGTGGAAAACGCCATCAAGGAACTGGACCGCCGCTACGACCTGAAAGGCAAGGGCAGCTTCGAGTTCAAGGAGAAGGACCAGACCGTCGTCCTGACCGCCGAAGCCGAGTTCCAGCTCGAAGCCATGGTCGAGATCCTGCGTCTGGCCCTGGTCAAGCGCAAGATCGACGTCCAGTGCCTGGAACTGAAGGATGCCTACGCCTCCGGCAAGGAAATGAAGCAGGAAGCGGTGTTCAAGGAAGGTATCGATAAAGAACTGGCGAAGAAGATCGTCGCTCATATCAAGGACGCCAAGCTCAAGGTGCAGGCGGCCATCCAGGGCGAGCAGATCCGCGTCACCGGCAAGAAGCGCGACGACCTGCAGGAGTGCATCGCCGCCCTGCGTGGCAAGGAGTTCGGCATGCCGCTGCAGTTCAACAATTTCCGCGACTGACCGCCGCGCTTGTGGAACCTTGGCGTTGTGACAGCGTCCGAGGTTCCTTGCGTCGCGGAATCGTTTGCGGTGCTTTAATTCGTGTTTCGTGCCGCATCAGGAGGGCATATGGATTTGAATGCAGAGGTCGATCAACTGGTCAGGACGTCCCAGACGTGGATTCCGTTGATCATGGAATACGGCAGCCGCCTGGCCCTGGCCCTGGTCACCCTGGCGATCGGCTGGTGGCTGATCAACAAGGTCACCGCCAAGCTGGGCAAATTGCTGGCCTTGCGCAATGCCGACATGGCACTGCAAGGCTTTATCAGCACCCTGGCCAACATCATTCTGAAGATCCTGCTGTTCGTCAGCGTGGCTTCGATGATCGGCGTGGAAACCACCTCCTTCGTCGCCGCCATCGGTGCCGCCGGCCTGGCCATCGGCCTGGCCTTGCAGGGCAGCCTGGCGAACTTCGCCGGTGGCGTGCTGATCCTGCTGTTCCGTCCGTTCCGCCTGGGCGACTGGATCGAGGCGCAGGGCGTCAGCGGTACCGTGGACAGCATCCAGATCTTCCACACCGTGCTGCGCACCGGTGACAACAAGACGGTGATCGTGCCCAACGGCAACCTGTCCAACGGCATCATCACCAACTACAACCGCCAGCCGACCCGCAAGGTGGTGTTCGACGTGGGTGTCGACTACGAAGCCGACCTGCAGAAGGCGCGCAACGTCCTGCTCGAGCTTGCCAACAACGACCCGCGGGTCCACAAGGACCCGGCGCCGCAGGCGGTGGTCTCGACCCTCGGTGACAGCTCCATCACCGTTTCCCTGCGCATCTGGGTGAACACCGCGGATTACTGGGACGTGATGTTCATGCTCAACGAGCATGCCCGCGACCGGCTCAAGGAAGAAGGCATCGACATTCCCTTTCCGCAGCGCGTGATCCGTGTGGTGCAGGAGACTGCTGTGCAGTAACACAGCCTTGTGCCGTGGTTGAGGGCTTCATCGCTGGCTTGCCAGCGATGAGGTCATCAGCCCATTACACTTCTTCACTTCTCCCCGCTATCGGTCCACAGGGCTTTTCTGGCATACAAGCCGGTCTCGATTCACTCTGCCGACCGAACCATGACTCCGCTGATCAAGATCACCCCTTTCCGGGCCTTCTGCTTTGCCCTGACCCTGGCCCTGTTCGAACTCCTGACCTACCTCGCCAGTGACGTGGTGATGCCGGCCATGCCGCAGGTGGTCAGTGACCTCGATGCCAGCCCCGAATTCATCCCTCACGCACTTAACCTCTATCTGCTCGGTGGCGTACTCCTGCAATGGCTGATCGGCCCGCTGGCCGACCGCTATGGGCGGCGGCCGTTGTTGCTCGGCGGCTGCGCGTTCTTCTGCCTGGCGTGCCTGGCGACCTACTGGGTCGATGGCATCGAAGTGTTCAACCTGTTGCGCCTGTTGCAGGGCATCGGCCTGGGCTTCGTGGTGACGGTCAGCTATCCGGCGCTCAACGAGGCCTTCAGCGAAGCGGACGCGGTACGGATGATGGCACTGTTGGCCAATATCGCCTTGCTCTCGCCACTGCTCGGGCCCCTGGTGGGGACGCTATTGCTGGAGTGGGTGTCGTGGCGCTGGCTGTTCGTGCTGTTCGGCGTCACCGCCGTGCTGGCCTGGCTGGCCCTGTACCGCTACATGCCGGAAACCCTCGGCGTCGAACGCCGTGATGGTTCGCGCCTGGAGTTCCAGCCGATTCATCTGCTGCCGTTGTTGTCCGGGTACGCGCAACTGCTTGCCAACCGTCGCTTCGTCGCGGGCAGCGCTGCCCTGGGCTTGATCGGCCTGCCGCTGATCGGCTGGATCGGCCTGTCGCCCGTGCTGCTGATCCATGACGAAGGGCTCAGCAAGATGGAGTACGCCCTGTGGCAATTGCCGGTGTTCGGCGGCTTGATCCTCGGCAACCTGATCATCAACCGCATCGCCGATCGCTACCCGTTGAAGTCGCTGGTACGCGGCGCGCTGTGGCCATTTCTTATCGGTCTGGCCGCGGCCGTGCTGGCAAGCTGGATCTATCCGAGCGTGCCTAGCCTGGTGGTCGGCCTGGCGATCTACGCCCTGGGCCTGGGCATCGCTAACGCCGTGCTGTATCGCATGACCCTGTTCAGCAGCGAGCAGAGCAAGGGGCTGGTATCGGCGATGCTGGGAATGATCACCATCGCCCTGCTGGGCCTGGGCGGCGCGGTGATGGCGATGCTGGGGGCAGGCACCAGCCTGCTGGCCTTCGCCCTGGCCTCGGCAGTGGCTGGTGTGCTGGCGCTCTGGCCGCTAGCAACGGTGCTGCGGCAGCAATCCTGATCAGGGCTGCTGCTGCTGCTCGCTGGCAGGCGGCGCTGCGGGTTGCCCGGCCTGCTGTTGCGGTTCCTTATCGCGGCGGATCTCCTGGTGCCAATGCACGGCGATCAGGATCAGGGTCGGCACGCCAAGCAGTGCGGTGATCAGGAAGAAATCGTGGTAGCCGAACTTCTCCACCAGCACGCCCGAGTAGCCACCGATCAGGCGCGGTAGCAGCAGCATGATCGAGCTGAGCAGGGCGTACTGGGTGGCGGAGAACTTCAGGTTGGTCAGGCTCGACAGATAGGCGACGAAGGCCGAGGTGGCCAGGCCCGAACTGAAGTTGTCGAGGGAAATGGTGACGACCAGCATCTGGATGTTCGGGCCCATGTCGGCCAGCATCACGAACAGGATGTTGGTGGCGGCCGAGGCGGCGCCGCCGATGAACAGGATCGGCAGGATACCGAAGCGCACGATCAGCAGGCCGCCGACGCCGGCGCCGAGCAGGGTCATGATCAGGCCGAAGATCTTGCTGACGCTGGCGATCTGGTCCTTGGTGAAGCCCTGGTCGATGTAGAACACGTTGGCCATTACGCCCATCACCGTGTCCGACATGCGGTAGGTGGCGATCAGGCCGAGCAGCAGCAGTGCCTGCCAGCGGTAACGATGAATGAAGTCGTTGACCGGTGTCAGCACTGGCGCCAGGCCGCGGCGGCCCATTGACGAGAGGCACAGGCAGGTCAGGGTGGTGTAGAGGATGGCGCGCAGGAAGGCGCGGTCTTCGAGCAGTAGGTCGAGCAGGCTGACGCCGTCGAACAGCACGCTGGCGAAATCGGTGTTGTACAACTGGGTGAACATCGCCGGAACCGAAACCAGCAGCACAATCAGCACGAATACCGACATCAGCTGATGGCCGAATCCATAGCGAGCCGCCTGCAACTGGGTTCGCAAGGGGACTGGCGGTTCGCGCATCAGCAGCGTGGTGATCACCGCAGGCAGCATCATCACGCCGAACAGCACGTAGGTGCCGGTCCAGGCCTTGTGCAGGTAGCTGAAACCGGTGGAGCCGAACCATTCGGCAAAGAACAGTGCGCCAGCGGTAGCCAGCAGCGCGGCAACCCGGTAGCCGGCCATGTAGCTGGCGGCGAGGGCGGCCTGGCGCTGGTCGTCGGCAATCTCCAGACGGTAGGCATCGACGGCGATGTCCTGGGTGGCGGAGGCGAAAGCCACCAGGACCGCCAGGGCGATCAGCCAGGACAGGTGCTTTTGCGGATCGCAGAAGCCCATGCCGATCAGCCCGACCAGTACCAGGATCTGCGCCAGCACCAGCCATGAACGGCGCCTGCCAAGCTTGCCCAGCAGCGGCAGGCGCCATTGGTCGAGCAACGGCGACCAGACCCATTTGAAGGCGTAGGCCAGGCCGATCAGGCTCGCGTAGCCGATGGTCTCACGGGCCACCCCGGCCTCGCGCAACCACACCGAAAGCGTCGAGAACACCAACATGTAAGGCAGGCCGGCGGCGAAGCCGAGCAGCAGGAGCACCACGGTCGACGGGCTGGCATAGGCAGCGAGCGCAGCGCGCCAGGTTTTACGGGGCATGGGCCAACATCTGCCTCAAGATTACGAACACAAAGCGCGCACTCTAACTGTTGTGATCCATCGGACGCCAGCCATGCCGTGACATATTGACACGATTGTTGTGCATGCTGACCCCTTCGGCGCGCAGCCGCGCTCGTTGTTCATCGCCCGAGGGCGTTCCTTGTTCGAGGCTGAGGCGACCGCCGGCGCCCAGTACCCGGTGCCAGGGCAGGCGCGTGTCGGCCGGCAACTGGCTGAGCGTGCGTCCGACCCAGCGCGCGGCGCGGCCCAGGCCGGCCATTTCGGCCAGTTCGCCATAGCTCACCACCTTGCCCGGCGGGATCTGGTCGAGCACCAGGTAGAGGGCCGTTCGTCGGCCTTCGGCACTTTCCTGGGTCATGTCGAGTGCAGAACTCATTCGCGTGGTTTCCGTCTGGTGAAACACACGCGGGCATACCTGGTAATTGAACTCATTGGCATTGGGTGGGTCTTTCCTTGCTCTGGGCCTGGGCATCCGGATAATGCCCGACTTTTTTCGCGAACCTGAATTCCAGTATTGCCTATGTATTCTAGAACCCTGTTGTGCCTTGCACTGGTTGGCGCCTGTACGCCGACTCTCGCCGATACCGTGTGGATGAAGAACGGCGACCGCCTGAGCGGCAAGATCAAGGTGTTCGATGGCGGCAAGCTGCTGCTGGAAACACCCTACGGCGGCTCCATCGCGCTGGACTGGAAGCAGGTCAAGACCCTGGAGAGCGACCAGGAACTGCTGGTCAAGCAGGACGAATACAACGGTGAGCGGGCCAAGTCGCTGCACGCTGCCGAGGAGGGCCAGGTCACCCTGGCCAACGGTGAAGCGCCAAAAACCGTGGAACTGGCCAGTATCCAGCAGATCATGAAGCCCAAGCCGGTGGTCGAGGACCTGATCTGGAAGGGCAACGTAGACCTGGCCCTGGACTACAAGCGCGCTGAAACCGATACCGATGACTACGACGTTGACTTCAAGACTACCGCTCGTCACGGGCGCTGGCGGCACAATGCCGAAGGCGAATACAACCGCGACAGCAAGGACGACGTCACTACCACCAACAACTGGAGCGCCGAATACGCGCTCGACCGCTTCATCACCGACCAGTGGTTCTGGCAGGGGCGCCTGGAATACAAGCGCGACCACATCGAGGACCTGGCTCGCCAGCGCACCGTGGGTACTGGCCCTGGCTACCAGTTCTGGGACGACGAGCTGGGCGCCTTCTCCCTCGGCTCGCTGCTCAACCGCACCGATTACGAGTACGCCGACGGCGGCAAGGACAATTTCTACTCGATCGGCATGAAGTGGAACTACAACCGCTTCCTGATCGGCAAGAGCGTCGAGCTCTTCACCAATGGCGAAGTCGGCAAGCCGCTGGGCAATGTCGCCGACTACAGCCTGGATGCAGAGCTGGGCCTGCGCTACAAGGTCACCGAATGGGCGTCGCTCAATCTCAAGGCCGGGAAGGACATCATCAGCGGCACCCGCGACAGCGATCTGGACAAGACCCGCTATACCGCCGGTTTCGGCGTGACCTGGTAACCGCAGCCGGGAGGCGGGGCCCTTGGCATCGGCAACGATAATGATTAGCTTGTCGTGGTCGCCGCCCGTGCCGGGCGGTTAGTTTCCAGGAGTGCAGACGTGAGCGCCAACGTAGCCAGGCCCGCCCGAGAATTGCTGTTGAAGGAGTACCGCGGGGTGCTCTCGACCCATTCCAAGTCCATGCCCGGCTTTCCGTTCGGTTCCGTGGTGCCGTACTGCCTGGATGCCGGGGGTAACCCGCTGATACTGATCAGCCGTATCGCCCAGCACACCCATAACCTGCAGAAGGACCCGAAGTGTTCGCTGCTGGTGGGCGAGCGCGGGGCCGAGGATGTCCAGGCGGTCGGTCGCCTGACCGTACTGGCCGAGGCGCGCAAGCTGGAACAGGCCGAGGCCATCGAAGCCGCAGCCGAGCGCTACTACCGGTACTTCCCCGAATCGCGCAACTACCACAGCGCCCATGATTTCGATTTCTGGGTGCTGCAGCCGGTGCGCCATCGTTATATAGGCGGCTTCGGCGCCATCCACTGGATCGACCAACTGACTCTGGCCAACCCTTTCGCCGGCAAGGCCGAGGCGGGCATGGTGGAACACATGAACAGCGATCACGCCAAGGCGATCGCCCATTACGTCGCCCTCAGCGGCCTGCCGGATTCGGTACCGGCGCAACTGGCCGGGATAGACAGTGAAGGCATGCACCTGCGCATCGGCCAAGCGCTGTACTGGCTGGCATTCCCGGAGCCTTGCAACACGCCGACACAAGTCCGTGAAGCCCTGGTCTTGCTGGCCCACGCCGAGAAATGGCCGCAGTCGCAGACGGCCGAGGCTTGAAATTACGAGCTAAAGTTACCATCTGGGGTCTATTGGAAGATGTCTTCCGCTGAGGAAACCTCGATGCGTGCCTTTCTACTGTTGTTTCTCGTTTTCCCGATCCTGGAGCTGTACGTCTTTTTCAAGGTGAGCAGCTCCATCGGCTTCTTCCCGGCGCTGCTGCTGATCTTCGCCGGCTCCGCCCTGGGTATCCTGGTGGTGCGGGTGGCCGGCCTGGCCACCGCGTTGCGTACCCGTGACAGCCTGCAGCGCGGCGAAATGCCCGCCGAGGACATGTTCCATGGCCTGATGCTGGCGCTGGGCGGCGGTCTGCTGCTGATTCCCGGCTTTATCAGCGATGTGTTTGGCCTGGTGCTGCTGCTGCCGTTCGTGCGTCGCCTGCTCGGGCGCAAGCTGCGCGAGCGCGCCGAGGCGCAGGCCATGCGCCAGCGCGCGTTCGCCGATGAGTACATGAACAACCAGCCCGGTGCCCAGGGGCGTAATCCGCGGCAGCCGAATGTGATCGAGGGTGAGTACGAACACCGCGATTCCTGAATCACGCCCCTCCCTGAAAACGGCCCTTCCAAGGGCCGTTTTTCATTTCGTGGTGTTCATTGCAAAAAAATTCATGGGCGAGGCTTGTAATCCCCTTGGGCGCCCCTATGTATGGGTCACCGCAAGGTTTCTGGGCATTTCGCACCAGACAAACACGAGCGTGGCCCGCCCCCGCGAGCCACCACCGGCAACGCCGGAAGCAACCACCCGCCGGTCATGGACCGGCCGATGAAAACCACAATCAGGAGAGATCGACAATGAAGCTTCGTCCTCTGCATGACCGCGTCGTTATCCGCCGCAGCGAAGAAGAATCGAAAACCGCTGGCGGTATCGTTCTGCCAGGCTCGGCCGCTGAAAAGCCCAATCGTGGCGAAGTAGTCGCCGTTGGCACCGGTCGCATCCTGGACAACGGTGAAGTGCGCGCGCTGGCCGTGAAAGTGGGTGACAAAGTCGTTTTCGGCCCTTACTCGGGCAGCAACACTGTGAAAGTTGACGGCGAAGACCTGCTGGTAATGAGCGAGAACGAAATCCTCGCCGTTGTCGAAGGTTGATTCCGCTGGTTTCCCGTTACTCGAAAAGTATTCAAGGATTAAACGATCATGGCTGCTAAAGACGTAAAATTCGGCGATTCCGCCCGCAAGAAAATGCTCGTTGGTGTCAACGTTCTGGCTGACGCAGTGAAAGCGACCCTGGGCCCGAAAGGCCGCAACGTGGTCCTGGCCAAGAGCTTCGGTGCTCCGACCATCACCAAGGACGGCGTATCCGTTGCCAAAGAGATCGAGCTGAAAGACGCGTTCGAAAACATGGGCGCCCAGCTGCTGAAAGACGTTGCCTCCAAGGCCAACGACGAAGCCGGTGACGGTACCACCACCGCTACCGTACTGGCCCAGGCCATCGTCAGCGAAGGTCTGAAATCGGTTGCCGCCGGCATGAACCCGATGGACCTCAAGCGCGGCATCGACAAGGCCACCCTGGCCATCGTCAAGGAACTGAAGGCCCTGTCCAAGCCATGCGCCGACTCCAAGGCCATCGCCCAGGTAGGCACCATTTCCGCCAACTCCGACAACTCCATCGGTGACATCATCGCCGAAGCCATGGAAAAAGTCGGTAAAGAAGGCGTGATCACCGTCGAAGAAGGCTCGGGCCTGGAAAACGAACTGTCCGTCGTCGAAGGCATGCAGTTCGACCGCGGCTACCTGTCCCCTTACTTCGTCAACAAGCCGGACACCATGGTTGCCGAGCTGGACGGCCCGCTGCTGCTGCTGGTCGACAAGAAGATCTCCAACATCCGCGAACTGCTGCCAGTCCTGGAAGCCGTTGCCAAGGCCGGCCGTCCGCTGCTGATCGTGGCTGAAGACGTCGAAGGCGAAGCGCTGGCGACCCTGGTCGTCAACAACATGCGCGGCATCGTCAAGGTTGCTGCGGTCAAGGCGCCTGGCTTCGGCGACCGCCGCAAGGCCATGCTGCAGGACATCGCCGTCCTGACCGGCGGTACCGTAATCTCCGAGGAAATCGGCCTGAGCCTGGAATCCGCTACCCTGGAGCACCTGGGCAACGCCAAGCGCGTCACCCTGTCCAAGGAAAACACCACCATCATCGACGGTGCTGGTGCAGAGTCCGACATCGAAGCACGCGTCAAGCAGATCCGTGCCCAGATCGAAGAAACCTCGTCCGACTACGACCGTGAAAAACTGCAAGAGCGCCTGGCCAAGCTGGCTGGCGGTGTTGCCGTGATCAAGGTCGGTGCTGGCACCGAAGTCGAGATGAAAGAGAAGAAAGCCCGCGTTGAAGACGCCCTGCACGCTACCCGTGCAGCCGTCGAAGAAGGCGTGGTGCCTGGCGGTGGTGTTGCCCTGGTTCGCTCGCTGCAAGCGATCGCCGACCTGCGTGGCGACAACGAAGACCAGAACGTCGGTATCGCCCTGCTGCGTCGCGCTGTTGAAGCGCCGCTGCGCCAGATCGTTGCCAACGCCGGCGACGAGCCAAGCGTGGTAGTCGACAAGGTCAAGCAAGGTACCGGCAACTTCGGTTACAACGCTGCCACCGGCGAATACGGCGACATGATCGACATGGGTATCCTGGACCCTGCCAAGGTCACCCGTTCGGCGCTGCAAGCTGCTGCTTCGATCGGCGGTCTGATGATCACCACCGAGGCCATGGTTGCCGACCTGCCTGAAGACAAGCCTGCTGCCGGCATGCCGGACATGGGCGGCATGGGTGGCATGGGCGGCATGATGTAAGCCAGCCTTGCCCTGCTGCAAAAAAGAGCCCCGCTAGATGCGGGGCTTTTTTATGCCCGGTCGGGCCTCATCGCTGGCAAGCCAGCTCCCACAAGCTTGCGTGTTGTTTATCCGGCCTGGGCAACCTTGGCGGCCTCGGCACTTGGTACCGGCGCTTTGCGCCGGTACAGCACCAGGTAATAGCAACCCAGTCCGATCAACCAGCAAAACACCGCGGTCCACACGTTGTGCGAGAAGAAGTGCGCTCCTTGCAGCATGCGCCCGATGGAGAACACCGTGCCGAGGGCAAAGGCGAACACCAGTGCAGCCTTGGCCATGCGCGGCCGGCGATCGCGCAATACGAAGAACAGGGCAAACAGGGTAAAGCCGGTAGCGGCATGCCCACCTGGCCAGCAACGGCCGGGTTTGTCGGTCTGGGGGCGCGCTTCAAGCAGCTTGCTGTAGGTTTCCTTGCCGCCGAACTCGCTCAGGCTCCAGGGGCACTGTACGGCAGTCACCGCCTTGAGCGGGGTGACGAATCCGGTGGCCAGGCCCAGGGTCAGCACCAGGCAGCCCAGCTCCCGGCGGATCGGCTTCAGCCGCTGCATGGCGAAGCTGGCCAGGAAGCCGATGATGGCCAGTACGCTGAAGCCGATCACCACCTGCTTGGCCCGGTCATGCAGGATATTTTCCAGGAAGTAGCTATGGCGCCCGATGAACTGGCCGGCGCTGTGATCGAAGAACTGGTTGGCCAGGATCATGTCCAGGTCGGTCATTTCCAGAAGAATCAGGATCACGGCGGTCAACAGGGGGATGCCCAGTACAATCCACGGATTGAGCGGGCGCGACGGATGGAAATCGTAGGCTGCGGGCATGGGTGATCCTGACGGAGGGGAGACGACCCGCGATTCTCCGTCCTGGCACATGGGCCGTTCGTGAATCCGTCGTGAAAAAAACGTCAGGTGACAATGTAGGCGTAATGCCCTAGCGGGTTGTCTACTATGACCGTAAGCTGCGCCACCTGAAGGGCCGACTGAAGGCCACCAGCACGACGAAGAGGGACGCCATGCGCATTCTACTGGTTGAAGACAACCGCGATATCCTGGCCAACCTGGCCGATTACCTGGGGCTCAAGGGCTACACCGTGGATTGCGCACAGGACGGCCTGTCCGGCCTGCACCTGGCCGCCACCGAGCACTACGACCTGATCGTCCTCGATATCATGTTGCCCGGCATCGACGGCTATACCCTGTGCAAGCGCCTGCGCGAGGATGCCCGACGCGATACCCCGGTGATCATGCTCACCGCCCGCGACCAGTTGGACGACCGCCTGCAGGGCTTCCGTTCCGGTGCCGACGACTACCTGCTCAAGCCGTTCGCCCTGTCCGAACTGGCCGCGCGCATCGAAGCCGTTTTGCGCCGGGCCCAGGGTGGTGGGCGCCGCAGCCTGCAAGTGGGCGACCTGAGCTACGACTTGGATACCCTGGAAGTTACCCGTCAGGGCCGCTTGCTCAAGCTCAACCCGGTCGGCCTCAAGCTGCTCGCCGTGCTGATGCAGAAAAGCCCCCACGTGCTGCGCCGCGAGGTCCTGGAAGATGCCCTCTGGGGCGACGACTGCCCGGACAGCGACAGTCTGCGCAGCCACGTTCACCAATTGCGCCAGGTAATCGACAAGCCTTTCGACAAGCCTCTGCTGCATACCGTGCACGGTGTCGGTTACCGCCTGGCCGAGGGCCGTGATGGAGTTTAAGCAAAGCCTCGCGCAGCGGATCATCATTGCCTTTGCGCTGATGAGCGCACTGGTGGCCGGGGCTTTTGCCTTCGGTATCGTGGCTACCGTGCACCTGGTGGAGGAGCGCCTGATTTCCTCGGTGCTCGGCGGTGACCTGCAGCGCCTGCTGCTGATGGACAGCGTCAGCGAATGGAGCCACCGGCCCCGCCCCGACCAGTTGTTCTACTACAGTGGCGGCCGCGACGATTTCGCCCTGCCATCGGACCTTCGTCATCTCAATCCCGGTTTCCACGAGGTGTTCCGCGAACACCTGTCCTACCACGCCATGGTCGAGGTGGTGGACGGACGGCGCTATGTGCTGCTGCAGGACCAGAGCGATTTCGAAGAGCGCGAGCGGGTGCTGTTCGCCGTGGTGGTGGTGGGGTTCGTGCTCAGCCTGGCGCTGGCGGTATTCCTCGGCTGGGTCCTGGCACGCCGGGTAATGGCGCCGGTGATCCGCCTGGCGCGTCAGGTACGTCATCGCGACCAGTTGCTCGGCCTGGCGCCGCCGCTGGCCCCCGATTATGCGGCAGACGAAGTGGGCCAGTTGGCGGTTGCCTTCGACGCCACGCTCGGGCGCCTGCGCGACGCCTTGACCCGCGAGCGGCTGTTCACCAGTGACGTCAGCCATGAATTGCGCACGCCCTTGATGGTCCTGGCCAGCTCCTGCGAGCTGTTGATGGAGTACCCCGGCATCGATGGCCGCGCTCGCGCCCAGGTGGAACGGATCGCCCGGGCCACAGAGGAAATGCAGGAGCTGGTCAAGACCTTCCTGATGCTTGCCCGGGCCCAGCGCGACGAAGGCGAGGTGGCGTCACGGACCACCCTGAAGGAGGCCGGCGACGACCTGATCGGCGTCTGGCGCGACACCATCGAGCAGAAAGGCCTGAAACTGAGCCTGGTGGTCAACGACCTTTCGCCGAAGCTGTACAACGCCACGTTCCTGCATTCGGTCATGGGCAACCTGCTGCGCAACGCGGCCCATTACACCGATGAGGGCTTCATCCGCCTGACCCTCGACGCCGATGGCTTTACCGTCGAGGACAGTGGCGTGGGCATTCCCGAGGAACAGCGCGAGGCGATGTTCCAGCCGTTCGTGCGTGGCGGAGAGAAGCGTGGCGAAGGCCTCGGGCTTGGCCTGTCATTGGTGCAGCGGATCTGCGATGACCAGGGCTGGGTGGTGACCCTGAGCGAAACCCAGCCCCATGGCTGTCGTTTCCATGTGAACCTGGGCGACAAGGGCGTGGCGCCGGATGCCTGAGGGACAAGGGAATGGCGGTAATACTTTGTAAAACCTCGGTTTTGATCTGACGTTTTTTTCACAACGACATGACCTGACGGCAACGTCGCCACTCGTAACGTGGCGGTCATTGCAGTCAGGAGATCCTTCATGTCCAGCCCTATCAAGCTCGAGTTTTCCAACAAGTACGACCGCCAGCACGCCCAGCAGTACTACGAAAAGCACCAGGCCAGCCTGGCCCGTCGCCTGTCCCACCAGCGCGATGAGCAACTGGCCCGGCGTGCCCTGACCCTGGCCGGCGAGCCAGGCCTGGTGCTGGACCTGCCGTGCGGTGCCGGGCGTTTCTGGCCCCTGCTGGCGGAAAAGCCCAACCGGGTGATCATCGGCGCCGACAATTCGCCGGCCATGCTGGAGACCGCCTGCCGGTCGCAGCCCGCGAATATCGTAGAACGGGTACGTCCTTTGCAGACTTCTGCGTTCGACATCGATTTGTCTGACAACGCCGTCGACAGCATTTTCTGCATGCGCCTGTTCCACCATATCGGTGAAGCACCTCACAGGATGAAAATCCTCAAGGAATTTCAAAGGGTTACTCGTGATAGCGTGATCCTTTCGCTATGGGTCGACGGCAATATCAAGGCCTGGCGCCGGAAAAAGCTCGAAGCACAGCGTATCGCCCGCGGTGAGACCGGGGGTTACCAGAATCGCTTCGTGTTACCGGCGGCTACGGTCGAGGAAGAATTCAGGGCGGCAGGTTTCCGTATCCAGGAACGAATGGACTTCCTGCCGTTCTATGCCATGTGGCGGGTTTATGTATTACGAAAGGGTTGATTGAATGGATGTTACAGATGCGGGCCGACAGGCCGGAAATGACCGATTCAAGTACTTCTGGCAACAACAGGGCGAGTGGGTGGAAGAGCCCAACCAGCGTCGTGGTGGCGAAAGCGGCGTACAACGCCTGCGTGACGACGGCGGACACCTGCTCTATGCCAAGCGCCAGGTCGGACATATCTACCGCAGCCTGTTGCATCCCTTCGGTCGACCCACGGTGTTGCGCGAATATGCCGCACTGACCGGTTGCGGGCAGTTGGGCGTGCGGGTACCCAGGATCGTCTATTGCGGCGTCGAGCGCGATGCCGAGCGGCAATGGCGGGCGCTGCTGGTCAGCGAGGCGCTGGATGGCTTCGAGGAAATCGACGTCTGGTACGCCAAGGGTGGTCGGGAGCGTCATGGCGAAGCACTGCACGACAGCATCCTCGAGGACCTGGCACGCAACCTGGCGCGCATGCACACGGGGCGTTGGCAGCATGGCTGCCTTTATTCGAAACATGTTTTCGTCAAAGTGACGGGTGAGGGCAAAGAGGCGCGTGCCGAAGTGGCACTGCTGGATCTGGAAAAGTGTCGGCAGCGCTTCAGCAAGCACCGCGCCGCCGCCCATGATCTGCGCCAGTTGCGCCGCCATTCGTCGTTCAGCGACGCCGATTGGGAAAAGCTGCTCTACTTTTACCGTATGGCGTTTGGCAGCGCAGTCAAAGGTTTAGAGTGATGAAACTAGAAATAGCTCGAAGTGTGTTTCTTCTGGCTGCCCTGGCTACCGCGACTGTTGCGGTCGCCGCTTGGGAGCAGCCTCGTCCGGGTGTGATCAGTGCCTCCACGCACTGTCCGCTGCCACGGGCGGCGAAACCGCAGGTCCAGGTGCAGCCCGACCATGACCTGCTGCTGTTTCTGTTTGGCATGAGCCAGGGGCTTCGCGCTCAGGGCTGAAGGGCTAGGGCCTTATCGCTGGCAAGCCAGCTCCCACAGGTGCTGCGCAGACCTCAAGATTTGTGCTGAACCTGTGGGAGCTGGCTTGCCAGCGATGAGGCCCTCAATGTTTACACGGTCTGCTCGACCGTACGCGGTTCATCCTTCTTCGCCAGCAACGTATAGACGCACGGCAACACGAACAGGGTAAACAGCGTTCCCACCGACATCCCGGTGGCGATCACCATCCCGATATCGAACCGGCTAACCGCACCGGCACCCGTGGCAATGATCAACGGCACCATGCCGAACACCATCGCCGCCGTGGTCATCAGCACCGGGCGCAGGCGAATTGCCGCGGCTTCCTCGATCGCTTCCCTTACCGACAGTCCCTTGTGCTCACGCAACTGGTTGGCGAACTCGACGATCAGGATCCCGTGCTTGCTGATCAACCCGATCAGTGTCACCAGCCCCACCTGGGTGTAGATATTCAGGCTCGATAGGCCGAGGAACAGCGGGATCAGCGCCCCGCAGATCGACATCGGCACCGTCACCAGGATCACCAGCGGATCGCGGAAGCTTTCGAACTGCGCCGCCAGCACCAGGAAGATGATCGCCAAGGCCAGGCCAAAGGTGACCCACAGGGCGCTGCCCTCCTGCACGTATTGCCTGGCCGCACTGGCATAGTCGAAGGCGAAGCCGGCCGGCGCCTCTTCCTGGGCGATGCTGCGCACCTCTTGTAAGGCTTCGCCCATGTTGACCAGCGGGAAACCGGAGATGATCGCCGAGTTGAGTTGCTGGAACTGGTTGAGTTGGCGCGGCCGGGCCCGATCGCTGACGGTGATCAGAGTGGACAGCGGCAGCATCTGCCCGTCCTGGTTCTTCACGTAGTAGCTGTTCAGCCAGTCCGGGTTGTCGCGGTAGGCCCGCTCGACCTGGGCGATCACCTTGTAGCTGCGCCCGTCGATGGTGAAGCGGTTGATCTCCGCCTCGCCGAGCAGGGTCGCCAGGGTACTGCCCAGCACATCCATGGACACCCCCATCTGCGCGGCCTTGGCCCGGTCGATATCCACCACCACTTCCGGCTTGTCGAAGGCCAGGTCGATGTCGAGGAAGGCGAACTTGCCGGACTTCTCCGCGCGCTCCTTGACCCGCTGGGCTACGTCCAGCAGCGACTCGTAGTCGTTTGGCGTGTTGATCACGAAGGCGAACGGCAGGCCTTCGCCGGTGCCCGGCAGCGCCGGCAGGTTGAAGCCGAAGATCTGTAGCCCGGCGATGCTGTCGAGCTTGTGCTGCACCTCGGGCAGCAACTCCATCTGCGTGCGCTTGCGGTCGCCCCACGGCTTGAGCAGGAAGCCGCCGATCCCCGACTGCACGCCATTGAAGCCATTGATCTGGAACGACGAGTAGTACTCCGGGAACTCCTTGAAGATCTTCGTGAACTCGCCGGTGTAGGCATTCAGGTAATCCAGGTTGGCCGGCTGCGGCGCCGTGGCCATCATGAAGATGATCCCCTGGTCCTCGTTCGGTGCCAGCTCCGAGGTGCTGAACTTGAGGAACACCGGGATCAGGCAGAGCACGATGATGCCGAAGACGATCACCACCGGCCGGGTATCCAGGGTGGCGTGGAGCAGCTTCTGATAGCGCAGCTTGAGTCGTTCGAAAATCAGGTCCAGGCGATGGGCCAGGCCGCTGGGATTCTCCTCGTGGCGCAGCAGCTTGGCGCACATCATCGGCGACAGGGTGAGGGCGACGATCCCGGAGATGATCACCGCTCCGGCCAGGGTCAGGGCGAACTCCTTGAACAGGGCTCCGGTCAGCCCTTCGAGGAAACCGATCGGCGCATACACGGCTGCCAGGGTGATGGTCATCGACACCACCGGCATGGCGATTTCCCGCGCCCCTTCCAGCGATGCCTCGAACGGCGTCTTGCCTTCCTCGATGTGCCGGTGGATGTTTTCCACCACGACGATCGCATCGTCCACCACCAGGCCGATGGCCAGCACCATCGCCAGCAGGGTCAGCAGGTTCAGCGAGTAGCCCATCAACTGCATGAAGAACAGCACGCCGATCATCGACAGCGGGATGGTGATCACCGGGATCAGCACCGAGCGCAAGGCCCCGAGGAACAGGAACACCACGACGATAACGATCAGCACCGCCTCGACCAGGGTCTTCACCACCTCGTCGATCGAGGCCTGGATGAACAGGGTGGCGTCATAGGCGATGGACGCCTTGAGGTTCGGCGGCAGTTGGGCCTCGAGTTCCGGCATCAGCTTGCGCACTTCCTTGATCACGTCCAGCGGGTTGGCCCCGGGCGTGGCCTTGATGCCGATATATACCGATGGCGTGCCGTCGAAGGAACTGACCGTGTCGTAGTTCTCCGCGCCCATTTCCACCCGTGCCACGTCGCCGAGCAGGACGCGGCTGTTGCCGCTGGTCTTGAGCGGAATGCTGGCGAACGCCTCGGCGGACTTCAGCTCGGTGTTGGCGTTGATGCTGGTGACCACGTACTCGCCCTTCACCTCGCCGGCGGCGGACAGGAAGTTGTAGCGACGCACCGCGTCGGTCACGTCGCTGGCGCTGAGGCCATAGCCGGCCAGGCGCACCGGATCGAGCCACAGGCGCATGGCGAACAGCTGGTTGCCGAGGATCTCGGCTTCGGCCATGCCCGGCAGGGTTGCCAGCTTGGGCTGGATGACCCGCGACAGGTAATCGGTGATCTGCGGATTGCTCAGCTCGCTGCTGTAGAAGCTGATGTACATCAGCGCCGAGGCGTCGGCCGCCTCCTTGCTCAGCACCGGGTCCTCGGCGTCCTGGGGCAGCTTGTTCTTCACCTCGTTGGCCTTGGCCAGCAGTTCGGTGAACAGCCGGTCGCTGTCCGAGCCGATACGTGCGTAGATCGAGATCACCGAGAAATTCTGCCGGCTCACCGAGGTCATGTAGTCGATGCCCTCGGCACTGGCCAGGCTCTGTTGCATCGGTTGGGTGATATAGCCCTGGATGGTCTCGGCGTTGGCCCCGGGGTAGGCGGTGGTGACCGTGATCAGGGCGTTTTCCATCTGCGGATACTGGCGGATCGGCAGCTTGCTCCAGGCCTGGAAGCCGAGCAGCACGATCAGCAGGCTGACCACGCTGGCCAGCACCGGGCGGCGGATGAACGGATCGGTAAAGGCCATGGTGCCTCCTTGTCAGTTGGCGCCTGGCTGTTCGAGGGTCTTGTCAGGGCTGATGGTGACCGATGCGCCCTGGGTCAGCTTGAGCTGGCCGGCGGTGACCACCTGCTCGCCGGGCTTCAGGCCCTTGCTCACCACCACCAGGCCGTCACGGTGCTCGCCCGTGGTGACGAAGCGCCGCTCGGCGATCAGGGCGTCCTTCTCCTGCTCGCCGTTCTCGTTTTTCTTCGGCACTGCGACATACACCGAATTGCCATACAGGGTGTAGGTCACCGCGCTCTGCGGCACCACTACCTGGTTGCGCGGGTTGGGCAGCAGCACCTGGACGTTGGCGAACATCCCCGGCAGCAGCTTGCCGTCGGGGTTGGCCAGGGTGGCGCGGACCAGCACGTTGCGCGTGGCGTCCTCGACCTTGGGATTGATCGCGCTGATTCGCGCGGGGAAGGTCTGGCCGGGGTAGGCGGCGACGTCGATCAGTACGTCCTGGTCGAGGCCGACCTTCGGCAGGCTCTGCTCCGGAATGGAGAAATCCACGTACAGGCTGCTGAGGTCCTGCAGGGTGGCGATCACCGTGCCGCTGGGCAGGTACTCGCCGACATCCACCTGGCGGATGCCGATGGTGCCGCTGAAGGGCGCTGCGATGCTTTTCTTGTCCAGGGACGCCTTGAGTTGCTCGACCACCGCCTTGTTGCGCCGGAACTGCGAAGTGAGGCGATCGAATTCGCCCTTGGAAATGGCCTGGCTGCCGACCAGCTGGCTGCCGCGGCCGAAGTCCACTTCCGCCAGCTTGAGGTCGGCCTGGGCGGTGCCGAGCAGGGCGATCTCGGCTTTCTGGTCCAGCTCCAGCAGCGGCTGGCCCTGCTTGACCTGCTGGCCGGACTCGAACATAAGCTTGGTCACCGTGCCGTCGGTTTCCAGGCTCAGGTCGACGCCCTGCAGCGCCTTGAGGCTGCCCACCGCCGGCAGGCGACTCTGCCAGGCGAGCTCCCGCGCCTCGGTGGCCGCCACGCTGATGGCGGGCTTCGGTGCGGAGAACATCTGGATCTGCTTGTAGATCGAGAAGCCTTTATAGCCTCCCAGGACCAACACGATCAGCAGCACGATGCCCAACATGATCAGCATGCGACGGCGCAGCATAGTTCCATTTCCCTGGATGCAAGTGGGCGAAGTTTAGTCCGTTTGCCCTATGCCCTGCAGCCTCTATTCACACCAGGTGCAGGTGGTTGTCCCATAGCCCCGATGGCAGTTGCAGCGGCTGGCCGACCAGCGTCTCCTGACGGCAGTCGTACAGGCGGCAGCGCCCCTGTCCCGAGGTGACCACGAAGCCGTCGGCCACCGCGCCCACGCCGGCGCAGTCCGGCATCGGCGCATCGAGGCGCACGCTGGCATCGTCGAGGTTCCAGATGAACAGGCGGTTGGCCCGTGGTGCGGTCATCGCCACCAGGCGCAACTCGCTGTGCACAGCGACGCTGGCGGTGTACTGGGCCATCGATTGCAGCTGGTGCTCCGGTACCGGGAACGCCTCGAAAGGCTGGCCCGGGCGCTTGATCGCCAGCAACTGGGCGGTCTCGTGGGCGTCGCCCATGAACTGCTGGCAAGCGACCACGGTACCATCGCTGCCGATGGCCAGGTGGCGCACGCTGTTCATCTGCTGGCCGAGGGTTTCCTTGCTGATCAGGCTGCCGTCGCGGCGCATCAGTACCAGGCTGGGTTCCATGGCGTCGAGGTTCATTTCCACCCGGCTTTCCGCTTCGGTGCGGATACCGCCGTTGGCCACCACCAGGGTTTCCCCGTCGGGCAGCCAGCTCACCTGGTGCGGGCCGATGCCATGGGTGGACAGTTCGCCGCTGTGGACCAGGCGCTCGCCGTCGAAGCGGTACACGCCGAGTACGCCGCGCCCCGGGTCGGTGGTGTCGTTCTCCGTGGCGTACAGCCATTCGCCACTCTTGTGGATCACCGCGTGACCGTAGAAGTGGCGGTTGGGCTGCGAGGTGAGCGTCTGCAGCAGGCGCCCGTCGCGCAGGTCGATCAGGTAGCTTTCGGTCCCCGGTCGACGGGCCACGAACAGGGCGATGGGCAGTTCCGGATGATCGATGATGTCGTGGCAACGCTGGGCCACCCGGGTGGCGAACACCCGGGTGCCGTCCAGGCGATAGCCGACCGCGTAATGCTGGCCGTCCGCATCATCGCGGGCTGACAGCAACAGGGGCGGCTGTTCCTTTTGCCGCAGCAGGGTCCAGCCGCCCAGGGTCAGGGCGCTGAGCAGAACACTACCGAGTTTCAGGGCCTGGCGTCGCAGCATGATCAGTCACCGTCGTTGGCATTGAAGCCGAGCTGGATGTTCAGCGCCTTGGCCAGTTCGCCTTCATGCAGGCGGTGCACCACGTTCAGGCTGTCGTAGATGGCGTTGAGCTGCTGGCGTCCGGCATCGTCCTGGAGCAGTTCGTCGAGGGTGCGCTGGTTGCCCTCGAGCTTCTTCGTCGCATCGGCGTAGGCGGCGTCGATCTTGTCGGCCAGGGCTTTCTGGTCCTTGCCCAGCAGGCCGCGCAGGCCCTGGTTGTCGACACCGACCCAGACGGCCTGGGCCGCGGCCAGGCTGGCGGCGATGCTCTTGAGCGACGACTGGCTGCGCCAGGCCTCGGCCTGCAGCGGCTGCGGGATGCCCTTGCTCATGCGGCCCATCGGCGTGCCGAGCTTCTTCTTCAGGGTATCCAGGGCAGTCACCTGGGCGCGCAGCAGGTCGGCGATGGCCTCGTGGGAGTCGGCGTAGCGCTGGTTGGGGAACTTGGTCATCTGGGCGAGCATGCCGTCGGTGCTGTTCCAGCTCTTGAGGATGTCTTCGGCCATGGTCTTCTGGTAGTCGGCGATGGCCACCAGCAGCGGGCAATAGCGCGCCTTCTGTTCAGGGTTGGCGGCGTCCGGCTTGCTGTCGAAGAGGATGTATTCGTAGGCGGACAGGCCGCGTACCACCACGCTGGACTTGGCCACGGTCTCGGCGTCCACCGGCGCGTCGCCACTGACCAGCGCCTCGACCTGGCGACCGACCAGGTTTTTCTTGTCCGGCCAGAACTGCACTTGCCAGGCGCGGTTGCCTTCGGCCAGTGGCCCGATCAGCAGGGGTTGCAGCTCGGCCCAGGCTTTCTGCGCGTGCAGGTAATCGGCGCGGGCGGTTTCCAGGCTGGCCTTGCCTTCGCAATAGGCCAGGGCGCTGACGGCCAGCTGGCGGTCGGCTTCGACCCAGCGGCTGTAGGTCGGCATGATCACCTGCTTGGCGATGGCGGCGGAGGTCACCGCCTGCGGGTCTTGCGGCGAGCAGGCGCCCAGCGCGAGGGCGGCGAGGCTGGTGAACAACAGCTTGGGACGGAACATGTGTCCGGCTCCTCTCTCAGAGTGAATTCAGGAAAGCCAGCAGCGCCTCGCGCTGGCCGGCATCGAAGGACAACACACGCTGGCGGGCGGCTTCTGCCTCGCCGCCGTGCCAGAGCACGGCTTCAAGCAGATTGCGGGCCCGGCCATCGTGAAGGAACTGGGTATGGCCGCTGACGAGCTGGTTCTTGCCGATGCCCCACAGCGGCGGGGTGCGCCAGTCCTGGCCGCTGGCGGCGAACTCGCTGCGCTGGTCGGCCAGGCCCGGGCCCATGTCGTGCAGGAGCAGGTCGCTATAGGGCCAGATAGTCTGGTTGGCCAGCTCCGGCTCGGCGGCATTGGCCGAGGTCACGAACTTGGGCGTGTGGCAGCCCTGGCAACCGGCCTGGTAGAACAGGTTCTTGCCGGCCAGCACCTGGGGCGAATCGACGTCCTTGCGTGCCGGTACCGCCAGGTTGCGGGTGTAGTAGAGGATCAGCCGCAGAATGTTGTCGCTGACTTCCTGCTCGCCATTGGCGCCGTTGCCGTTGGGCGCGGCCAGGCAATCGGCCTGGGCCGGGGTGCAGTCGTCGAAGGGGCGCAGGGTGGTGGTCAGGCCCATGTCGCCAGACAGCGCGTGGACGTTCTGCTGGTTGAGGTTGGGTTGCCCGGCCTTCCAGCCGAAACGTCCGAGCACGGTCTCGCCCCGGGCATCGTCCCAGACCCGGTTGGGCCGGCCGCGGATGCCGTCGCCGTTGCGATCTTCGGGGTCGGCGTTGGCCAGGATCGCTTCCTCGGGAATGGCTTCGAGCAGGCCGAGGCCGATCATCGGCGGGGCGATGCGCGCGGAGAAACGGGTGTCCGGGTGCATGGGGCCATAGCCGAGCTGGGTGATCGCCAGCCTGGGCTTGCGCAGTTCGACCTGGGTACCGTCCTTGAAGGTCACGGTCTGCGGCTCGTACTCGACCCGCACCTTGCCTTCCGGCGCGACGCCGGGGATGGCCATGTCCTGCAACTGACCGCCATAGACCGGCTCGGGAACGATGCCCAGGCGTTCGATGATCTTGGCGTATTCCGGCTGGTCGGGGATCGACAGGCGCACCAGCATCGACACCGCGTTGCTGTCGCCGGGCTCTGGCGGATGGCCGCGACCGTCGCGGATATGGCAGTTCTGGCAGGCATTGGTGTTGAACAGCGGGCCAAGGCCGTCGCGAGCGGTGGTGGTCGAGGGGGCGATCACCCAAGGATTGCGGAAGAAGCTGTTGCCGACGTTGAAATCCAGGCGGCGAGCGGGTGTCAGGTTGGCCGAGGGCATCTGGTAGGCCCCGCGATCGCCGCGGTTCACCGTGGTATCGCCACCGGCACGGGCTTCGCCCGGCTCTGCCTGGGTGAAGCGCGGGGCTTCGTCGCAGG
Source organism: Pseudomonas sp. GD04058 (assembly GCF_029836855.1). Classification (NCBI taxonomy): domain Bacteria; kingdom Pseudomonadati; phylum Pseudomonadota; class Gammaproteobacteria; order Pseudomonadales; family Pseudomonadaceae; genus Pseudomonas; species Pseudomonas sp. GD04058. The sequence goes on along the minus strand of NZ_JAOECN010000009.1, from coordinate 60,064 downwards.
CGGCCAGGGGCAGGGCCAGCAGCAGGGGCAGACACAGGCGACGCAACGAGGGCATGAATGATCCCGGACGGTGTTCGAAAACAGCCCGCAAGCTTAACAGGAGCGGGCGGAGTGAATAAGAGGGATTTGCGTTTGCCGGATGAAATCGTTGTCAGTTATGTGGGACTTTTGACTGGGGGCAAGGATCTGGCGGGTGTGCTGTTCTTCAGGGCCTCATCGCTGGCAAGCCAGCTCCCACAGGGTTAGCGGTGCATGCAGAACCTGTGGGAGCTGGCTCGCCAGCGATGAGGCCATCAGCCACACCACAAACCCGGGACAATAAAAAAGGCGACCCGAAGGTCGCCTTTCTCGAAACCGGAGCCGGATCAGAATTCGTGATCGGCGGTATCCGGGTTCAGGTCGGTGATGCCCAGCTTGGCAGCGGCCTGTTCGATCGCGCCGGTCTGCTTGACCAGCGAAGCGATGGCGTCACGCACGATCTGGTTGCCGGCGGCATTGTCGGCGGCGATCAGTTGGTCGTAGTGCTCGCCCTTGAGGGCATGGTCGACGATAACCTGGATCTTGGCCTCGGTTGCGGCCAGGTCATCCTGCAGGGTCTTGTCCGCGGCCGGATCGACCTTGGCCACCAGCGACGACAGGCTCGGGCCGGTCAGCTTGCTGCCATCGACGCGGGTGTACTCGCCCAGGTAGACGTTGCGGATGCCCTTGGCGTCGTAGAAGTGCGAATAGTGAGTGTTGTCGCTGAAGCAGTCGTGCTCGTCTTCCGGCGAGTTGGCTTCCAGGGACACCTTCATGCGCTCGCCTGCCAGTTCACCCAGCGACAGGCTGCCCATGCCGAACAGCATCTTGCGCAGGCCGTTGGCGACCGGCTCGGCCTCCAGGCTGGCGCGGTAGTTGTCGGTGACGTTCGGCGCCCAGTTCTTGACCATTTCCTCCAGGTCGCTGACCAGCAGGTCGGTGACGGCCTTGAGGTAGGCGCGACGGCGATCGTTGTGGCCGCCGGTGGCACCCTGGCCTTCGAGGTAGTCCGAGGCCGGACGGTTGCCGGCGCCCGGGCCGGTGCCGTTCAGGTCCTGGCCCCAGAGCAGGAATTCGATGGCGTGGTAGCCCGTGGCGACGTTGGCCTCGGAACCGCCCAGCTCGTTCAGGGTGGCGAGTTTTTCCGGGGTGATGTCCTTCACGTCGATCTTGTCTTCGCCGACCTGGATCTCGGTGTTGGCGATGATGTTGGCGCTGGCCGCCGGGTTGCCCAGGGCGTGCTCGTAGCTCTTGTCGACGTAGTCGATCAGGCCTTCGTCCAGCGGCCATGCGTTCACCTGGCCTTCCCAGTCGTCGATGATGGTGTTGCCGAAGCGGAACGCCTCGCTCTGCAGGTACGGGACGCGGGCCGCTACCCAGGCTTCGCGGGCTGCCTTGAGGGTTTCGTCGTTGGGCTTGGCAAGGAAGGCGTCGATGGCGCCCTGCAGGGTTTTCGCGGTGCTCAGGGAGTCGCTGTAGACCGCGTAGACGATCTCGGCGTAGTGCTTGACCACGGCCTGGGCGGCCGCTTCGTCGACCGCGCCGGCGGCGGCCGGAGCAGCCGGGGTGGCGGCAGCTGCCGGTGCCTGGGCTTGCGGGGCGGCGGCCTTGTCCTTGCCCTCGCCGCAACCGGCGAGGGAGATGGCGATGGCCAACAGACTGGCGGTAGCCAGAGGCATACGAATCATGGCGAATTCCTGCATCGAAGGTTGAACAGACGTGCAGAAGGCCGCACGCGAAAAAAAAAGCTGCGACATAATGCGAAAGATTTGCATTTTGTGTAAAGAGGCCATCACGCAAATATTCCAGGCGTGTCGTACCCGGACAACCTTGATGTCGTCCTACAGCACTGAGACCTGGCTGCGTTGGGCCTGCTTGAGGAATGCCGTGAGTTCACGCGCGGGCAGCGGCTTGCTGTAGTGATAGCCCTGGCCCTCGTGGCAGCCCTGGGCAACGATGTAGGCCTCCTGCTCGGCGGTTTCCACGCCCTCGGCGATCACCTGCATGCCCAGGCTTTTGCCAAGCTGGATGATGGCGCGGACGATGGTGGCGTCGTCGTCGTCCTCCAGCAGGTCCTGGACGAAGCTCTTGTCGATCTTGATCTTGTCCAGGGGCAGGGATTTCAGGTAGCTCAGGGAGGAGTAGCCGGTGCCGAAGTCGTCGATGGCGATCAGTGCACCGGAACGGCGCAGGCTCAGCAGATGCTGGGCGGCGGTGCTGATGTCTTCCATCAGGCCGGTCTCGGTCACTTCCAGCTCCAGGCTGCGCGGCGGCAGGCGGTAGATCTGCAGCAGGTTGTTGACCACCCGCGGCAGCTCGCTGTGGTGCAACTGCACGGTGGACAGGTTGACCGCCATGCGCAGCTCGCTGAAGCCCTGGTCGTGCCATTCGCGCAACTGGCGGCAGGCCTGGTCGAGTACCCATTCGCCAATGGCGACGATATTGCCGTTCTGCTCGGCCAGCGGGATGAACTGGTCGGGCGGGACCATGCCCAGTTCCGGGTGCTGCCAGCGCAGCAGCGCTTCGACACCCACCACGCGCTGGTCGCGGTAGCTGATTTGCGGCTGGTAGACGAGGAACAGCTGGTTGCGCGGCAAGGCTTCGCGCAGGTCCTTTTCCAGCTCGCGTCGGCGGCGCATCTCGCTGTCGACGCTGGCGATGTAGAACTGGTAGCGGTTGCGCGAGCGGGACTTGGCCAGGGTCATGGTCTGTTCGGCTTTCTGCAACAGCTTCTCGGTGCTGTCGCCATCTTCCGGGAACAGGGTGATGCCGATGGTGGCCCGCAGGCGGATCTCCTGCAGGTCGAGGGCGAAGGGGGCCTCCAGGTCGTCGAGGATGCTCTGGGCCAGTTCCGCCGCTTCGTAAGGCTGCTCGATATCGGCCTGGACCAAGGCGAACTGGTCGCCGCCCAGGCGGGCGAGGGCACCCAGCCGCCCGCTATGGGCGCGCAGGCGGTCGGCCAGGGCCAGCAGCAACTGGTCGCCGGCCTGGTAGCTGAACTGTTCGTTGATGCCCTTGAAGTCATCGAGGCCGACGCAGATCACCGCGACCCGGCGTTGCAGGCGCCCGGCATCGACCAGGATCTTGTCCAGTTGCTGCTGGAGCTGCTGGCGATTGGGCAGGCCGGTAAGAAAATCGTACTGGGCCATGCGCAGCAGGCTGTTTTCCGCCTCGTGGCGCAGATGGGTGTTGCGTTCGATCGAGGACAGCAATTGGTTGTGGGTGTTGATCCATAGCCCCAGTTCGTTGGTTTCGTGACCCTTGAGCAGCGGCAATTGATGCTCGCTGGGGCGGTCCGGATTGATCTGGGTGAGGTGCTCGATGATCCGCGACAGCGGCTTGGTCAGCAGCCAGTGATAGACCAGGTACAGCACCAGGCCCATGGCCAGGGCCCGCAGCACGCCGGAAATGAAAATGATCACCGAGCTGAAGATGAAGCCCTGGCCGTAGCTGGCGGTATCCAGGGTGATGTTGAGGTCACCGTAATACTCGCTGTAGGGCCCGCGGCCGACCAGTTGGGTGGTGAAGGTGCGTTCCTGGCCAAGGATCAGGTCGGTCAGCCAGCGGGTGTTGTTCTGCTGCAGCGGGCGGGATTTTTCCGCGAGCATGGTTTCGTTGGGATGGCCGATCGAGGCCATGCGCACCGCCTGGTCCTGGAACAGCCCCTCGATGACCTGCATGCCCATTTCCCGGTCAAGGCTGTACACCGCCTGGGTCGACGGGTCGCGGAACATGTCGAGGATGCGCTGGGCATCGCTGGCCACGGCCTGGCGAGTCTTGTAGGCGTCGAACACGATCTGCGCACAGCTGAGCACCACTCCGACGATCAGCGCCGAAAGCAGGACAACCCTGAGCAACTTGACCGATAAGCTGTTCTTGAATTCCAGCTTCAATGGGGAGTTCCTTAATCCATGCGCGCGGCATCATTTTGACATCAATGATGACAGTCCACTATTGGCTTTTGCACGGAAAATGTGTGGCGTTCTGGCATTTTCCGCAGCCTGGTCCATCTCGTCCGGCAGACCTTCAGCACTGTATCGGTCGGGCTCCCGAACGACTTGAGTACCGGATGTCGGAAGAGTCCCAAGGGATTGATGTTAGCGTGCCTGATTCAGGCAGCAAGCGTGCGGCTCTTCCCCGAGCGCAAAAAAAACCCGGCACGGGCCGGGTTTTTTTCAGAAGCGGGCGACTCAGGCAGTGAAGGTCTTGCCTTCGAACTGCTCGGCGACGAACTTCCAGTTGACCAGGTTCCAGAACGCCTCGACGTATTTCGGACGGACGTTGCGGTAGTCGATGTAGTAGGCGTGTTCCCAGACGTCGCAGGTCAGCAGCGGGGTATCGCCATTGGTCAGCGGGTTGCCGGCGCCGATGGTGCTGGCCAGGGCCAGGGAGCCGTCGGCTTTCTTCACCAGCCAGCCCCAGCCGGAACCGAAGGTGCCGACGGAAGTCTTGGTGAACTCTTCCTTGAACTTGTCGAAGGAGCCGAACGCAGCGTTGATGGCTTCAGCCAGGGCGCCGGTCGGTTGGCCACCGGCGTTCGGTGCCAGGCAGTTCCAGTAGAAGGTGTGGTTCCAGACCTGAGCGGCGTTGTTGAAGATGCCGCCCGAAGAAGTCTTGACGATTTCTTCCAGGGTCTTGCCTTCGAATTCGGTACCTGGGACCAGGTTGTTCAGGTTCACGACGTAGGTGTTGTGGTGCTTGTCGTGGTGGTATTCCAGGGTTTCCTTGGAAATGTGCGGCTGCAGGGCATCGTGGGCGTAAGGCAGCGGCGGCAATTCAAAAGCCATGTGGATTCTCCTAATCAGGTCTGGTGCGGTGAACGCAAGGCCGATCACGGGCGGCCGGAAAATGCATCGGCGAGTTTGTACTCTTTGCGACGCAGGCTCCGGATCATAGCACCGGGCCCGTGGGTAAACCACGCAACAAGTGTATGGACAAGAGGTTCCAGAGCCTTTTGCCCATACGGATGAGTGGCCTTCAGCTGAAGATCAGTTGTGCCGCCACGGCGAACATCATCACCGCCACCATCAGGTCGAGCAGGCGCCAGGTGCCTGGTCGCGCCAGCCACGGGGCCAGCCATGCCGCACCGAGGGCGAGGGTGAAGAACCACAGCAGGGACGCGCTGGCGGCCCCGGCGACATAGGCGCCGGGCACGCTCTGCTGGGCGCCGAGGGAGCCGATCAGCAGCACCGTGTCGAGGTACACGTGCGGATTGAGCAGGGTCACCGCCAGTGCACTGAGCAGTACGGCACGGCGCGAGCGCAGGCCCTGGCCGTCCCCCTGCTGCAGGCTCTGGCTGGAACAGGCGCGCATCAGCGCCTTGCTGCCGTACCAGACCAGGAACACGGCGCCACCCCAGCGGGCAACGGCAAGCAGGGTGGGATTCTGCGCCAGCACCGTCGCCAGGCCGAACACGCCGAGGGCGACCAGCACCGCATCGCAAAGCACGCACAGCGCGGCCACCGGCAGGTGATGTTCCCGGCGCAGGCTCTGGGCGAGGACGAAGGCGTTCTGGGTACCGATGGCCATGATCAGGCCGAAGGCGACGAGGAGGCCGTTGAGGTAGCTTTGCCACATGGGTATGACTCCGGATCTTCTAGTGCTTTCCAGGGCCCTATCGCTGGCAAGCCAGCTCCCACAGGGTCGGCGGTGCATGCACTACCTGTGGGAGCTGGCTTGCCAGCGATGAGGCCCTCAATGACTAGTAATTCTCCGGTCTTTGCGGCTATAAGAAAAACCAATAACCTTCATCCCGCATTAGGAAATCTGATGTTCGACTACAAGCTGCTCTCGGCCCTTGCCGCCGTCATCGAACAGGCCGGTTTCGAGCGCGCCGCGCAACTGCTGGGCTTGTCGCAATCGGCGATCTCCCAGCGCATCAAACTTCTCGAGGCCCGGGTCGGACAGCCGGTACTGGTGCGTGCCACTCCCCCGGCGCCCACGGAAATCGGTCGCCGCCTGCTCAACCATGTGCAGCAGGTGCGCCTGCTCGAGCGCGATCTGCAAGGCCAGGTCCCGGCGCTGGATGAAGAGGGCCTGCCGGAACGCCTGCGCATTGCGCTCAACGCCGACAGCCTGGCGACCTGGTGGGCCGAGGCCGCCGAGGACTTCTGCGCGCGGACCCAGGTGCTGCTCGACCTGGTGGTGGAAGACCAGGAAGTCGGCCTCAAGCGCATGCGTGCCGGCGAGGTGGCCGGTTGCCTGTGTGCCAGCGAACGCCCGGTGGCCGGGGCACGCAGCGTGCTGCTCGGGGCGATGCGCTATCGTGCGCTGGCCAGCCCGGCCTTCATGGCCCGGCATTTCAACGAGGGCGTCGATCCGCAACGCCTGGCCCGCACCCCGGCCATCGTGTTCGGCCCGGATGATTTCCTCCAGCATCGCTACCTGGCTTCATTAGGCATCAGCGATGGTTTCCTGCATCATCTGTGTCCTTCATCCGAAGGCTTCCTGCGCCTGACCGAGGCCGGCATGGGCTGGGGCCTGGTGCCCGAGCTGCAGGCCAGGGAACAACTGGCAAGCGGGCGGCTGGTGGAAGTCCTCCCGGAGCGCCCCATCGATGTGCCTTTGTACTGGCACCATTGGCGCAACGGCGGGCAACTGCTGGCCCGGCTCACCGATCATCTGCGCCGCAGCGCCGGGCAGTGGCTGGTGCCGTGGGAGGCCCGGACGGCGTCTGCACCTTCAGGAAAAAAAACGTAAGGCGGAGTGCTTCATGGGAATTCTGGTCACCGGCGCAAGCGGCTTCATTGGCGGGCGCTTTGCGCGTTTCGCCCTGGAGCAGGGCCTGGACGTTCGGGTCAACGGGCGTCGCGCCGAGGGCGTCGAGCACCTGGTGCGACGCGGCGCCCAGTTCATTCCGGGCGACCTGTCCGACCCGGAAGTGGCACGGCGCCTGTGCCAGGGCATCGACACCGTGGTGCATTGCGCCGGTGCGGTGGGCAACTGGGGACGCTACCAGGACTTTTACCAGGGCAACGTGGTACTCACCGAAAATGTCGTCGAAGCCTGTCTCAAGGAACATGTGCGGCGCCTGGTGCACCTGTCCTCGCCGTCGATCTATTTCACCGGGCGCTCGCGCACCGGCATCACCGAGGACCAGGTCCCGCGGCGCTTCTACGATCATTACGGGGCGACCAAGCACCTCGCCGAGCAGAAGGTCTTCGGCGCCCAGGAGTTCGGGCTCGAAGTCCTGGCCTTGCGCCCGCGCTTCGTCACCGGGGCCGGCGATGTCAGCATCTTCCCGCGTTTGTTGCAGATGCAGCGCAAGAAGCGCCTGGCGATCATCGGCAACGGCCTGAACAAGGTCGATTTCACCAGCGTGCAGAACCTTAACGAAGCCCTGCTCGCTGCGATCAATGCCGGCCCCGAGGCGCTGGGCATGGCCTACAACATCAGCAACGGCCACCCGCTGCCGGTGTGGGACGTGGTCAATTACGTGATGCGACGCCTGTCGCTGCCCCAGGTCACCCGCTATCGCTCCGTCGGCCTCGCCTACACGGCGGCGGCCATCAACGAAGGCGCCTGCATGCTCTGGCCGGGCCGCCCGCAGCCGACCCTGAGCCGCCTTGGCGTGCAGGTGATGAGCAAGGACTTCACGCTTGATATCAGCCGCGCCCGGCATTACCTCGATTACCGGCCGCAGGTCAGCCTCTGGGCCGCGCTGGATGAATTCTGCGCCTGGTGGCAGGCGCAGCAGGGTGGCCACTGAACCAGATCCCCGGATCGTGGTCGATGAGGGCGCCGTGCAAGCGGTTTATACTAGCGCCCATTTTGCTATCACGTGGTTGAAAACTACCCATGCGCAACGATGCTCGAGATGATTTTGACGACGTGCCCACCCTCAAGGCGGTGGAGCGCGATGATGACGAGTTCGCTCCGCCGGCGCACCCGCGCAGCGCCCGCAAGCGCGCGGGCAGGGCGCCGCTGGTCGGTCCGTTGTGGGCGTTGCTCGGTGCATCTTTCATCGCCCTGGGCGGGTTGGCCTGGTGGAGCTTCCAGCAGATCTCGCTGATGGAGCAGCAATTGGTGGCGACCCAGGAAAGCTTCGCCCGCATCAGCGAGGAAGCGGCGGGGCGTTTGCAGGCGATTTCCGGCAAGGTCAGCGCCACCGAGTCCTCGGCCAATAGCGAGAACGAAGCGCTGAAGCTCCAGGTGCGCCAGTTGCAGGCCAGCCTGGGCGAGCAGGGCAAGTTGCAGGAGGGTGTGGCCGGGCAGGCCGGTGAACTGGGCAAGCGCCTGGAAGCGGCGATGGCCCAGGTCAGCCAGCAGCAGGCAGCCAATGCGCAGTTGCAGAACGAATTGCAGAGCCAATTGAAGGCGGTTGCTCAGGAACTGGCCACGCTCAAGGCTGCGCAGTTGGATGGCGGCAAGATCGATGCGCAACTTAAGAATCAGGCGGCGGCGACCCAGCGCCTGGAGCAGGACCTGATCGTGCTCAAGAGCGAGCAGGAGAATCGTCCGGCGGCCAGTCCTGGTGCCTCCACTGCCGAATTCGATGCCTTCCGTGGGCAGATCACCCGCAACATCAACACCCTGCAAAGCCAGGTGCAGAACCTGCAACAGCAGATCAATGCCCGGAACTGATTGACCTCCAGGCCCTCATCGCGGGTCGCTGCAAAACCCTGTGGGAGCTGTCTTGCCAGCGATGAGGCCCTGAAGAACAACATCACATCCGCGGATAATCGATATACCCCACCGGCCCCTTGCCATAGAAGGTCTCCGGCCGCGCTTCATTCAACGGCGCATCCGCCGCCAGCCGCGCCGGCAGGTCGGGGTTGGCGATGAACGGAATGCCGAACGCCACCGCATCCGCGGTTCCTGCCGCCAGCGCCGCATTGGCGCTTTGTTTGTCGAAGCGCTCGTTGACGATGTAAGGCCCGCCGAAGGCCGCCTTGATCTGTGGCCCGAGGCTGTCGTCGGCTTCCTTCTCGCGCGAGCAGATGAAGGCGATGCCACGCTTGCCCAGTTCCCGGGCGACATAGGTGAAGGTTTCGGCACGGTTGGCATCGCCCATGTCATGGGCATCGGCCCGCGGCGCCAGGTGCACGCCGACACGCTTGGCACCCCATACCTCGATCACCGCATCGGTGACTTCCAGCAACAGGCGTGCACGGTTTTCCAGGGAACCGCCGTACTGGTCGGTGCGCTGGTTGGTGCTGCTCTGCAGGAACTGGTCGATCAGGTAGCCGTTGGCCGCATGCACTTCGACGCCATCGAAGCCGGCGGCCTTGGCGTTTTCCGCGGCGGTCCGGTAGGCGTCGACGATATCGCTCAACTCGGCGGTTTCCAGCGCCCGTGGGGTCGGGTACTCGGTGGTCGGCCGGACCAGGCTGACATGCCCCTTGGGCTGGATCGCACTCGGCGCCACCGGCAGTTCGCCGTTCAGGTAGCTCGGGTGGGAGATGCGTCCCACATGCCACAGTTGCAGGAAGATCCGCCCGCCGGCGGCATGTACCGCCTTGGTCACGTTGGTCCAGCCACGCACCTGGTCGTTGGACCAGATACCCGGGGTGTCCGGGTAGCCGACGCCCATCGGCATGACCGAGGTCGCCTCGGTCAGGATCAGGCCGGCGCTGGCGCGCTGCACGTAGTACTCGGCCATCAGCGCGTTGGGCACCCGGCCTTCATCGGCACGGCAACGGGTCAGCGGGGCCATGATGATACGGTTCGGCAATTCGAGATCGCCAAGGGTGATCGGATCAAACAGAGTCGTCATTGCTCAAACCTCAGTGGGTTGCGGGAGCCAGTTCGGCGTCGTTGCCGCCCTGGCGGAATGTGATAAGGGTGACGATCAGCGCCAGCACCGCGAGGGCGGCGGCGGCGAGGGGCACGCGGGTCAGGCCCAGGCCCTGCTCGATGACCAGGCCACCGGTCCAGGCGCCCAGGGCGTTGCCCAGGTTGAAGGCGCCGATGTTCAGGGTCGAAACCAGGTTCGGCGCGGCCTTGCCGAAGGTCACCACGTTGACCTGCAGGGCCGGCACGGCAGCGAAGGCGGCAGTGGCCCAGAGGAACAGGGTGATCTCCGCCGGGATCAGCGCGCTGCTGGTCCAGGTCAGGGCGGTGGACACGATGGCCATGGCCGCGAACACGCCGACAAGGGTGGCGCCGAGACGCCGGTCGGCCATCTTGCCGCCGAGGATGTTGCCCAGGGTCAGGCCCAGGCCGATCAGCAGCAGGGTCCAGGTCACGCCGCGCGGCGACACGCCGGTGACATCGCCGAGCAGCGGCGCAACGTAGGTGAACAGGGCGAACATCGATGCCGAGAACAGCACGGTCATCGACAGCGACAACCAGATCCCGGCGCCTTTCAGGGCGGCCAGCTCGGCGCGCATATCGAGTTTTTCCTCGTCATGGCGCAGCGGCAGGAAGCGGATCAGGCCGAGCAGCGCGATCACGCCGATAGCGGTCACTGCCCAGAAGGTCGCGCGCCAGCCGGCGACCTGGCCCAGCGCGGTGCCCAGCGGCACGCCAAGCACGTTGGCCAGGGTCAGGCCGGTAAACATCAGGGCCACTGCCGAAGCGCGGCGGTTGACCGGTACCAGGCTGGCCGCCACCACCGAACCGATGCCGAAGAAGGCGCCATGGCACAGGGCGGTGACCACCCGGGCGAACATCAGCAGGTTGTAGTCGCTGGCGATCGCGCACAGCAGGTTGCCGAGGATGAACACCCCCATCAGGGTGACCAGTGCCAGCTTGCGCGGTAGCTTCGAGGTGGCCATGGCCATGAACGGCGCGCCGATGGCGACGCCCAGGGCATAGCCGGTCACCAGCCAGCCGGCACCGGGGATCGATACCCCGAGGTCCAGGGCCACATCCGGCAGCAGGCCCATGATGACGAACTCGGTGGTGCCGATGGCGAAGGCGCTGAGGGCCAGGATCAGGAGTGAAAGGGGCATGGATGTTCCTTGTTCAGAGCTCGCGGCTCAGTTGCGCGAGGAACGCCTGGATGGTGTCCTCGTTGCGTTTGAAGAAATTCCACTGCCCGACCTTGTGGCTGCTGACCAGGCCGGCCCTTTGCAGGGTCGCCAGGTGCGCCGATACGGTGGACTGCGACAGGCCGCAGCGCTGGTCGATCTGCCCTGCGCACACGCCGTTGTCGAGGCTGTGGTGCTGGTCGGGGAAGCAGGCCTGCGGGTCTTTCAGCCAACCGAGGATTTCTCGCCGCACCGGGTGGGCAAGGGCTTTTATTATTTCGTCGAGATCAAGAGGCATGGTCGGGCTCGTGGGTGTGTAGCGGTATATCGCGATGGGACGAAATATAAATCGGTATTTCGCGATATACAAATATGAAAAGGTTCGGGGTGTAGAAAAAATCGGTATATGGCGGCGTTCTTGAGGGCCTCATCGCTGGCAAGCCAGCTCCCACAGGTTACGCGATCCTGTGGGAGCTGGCTTGCCAGCGATGAGGCCCTCAAAGAGCAACACAATGCCTTAGACTCATACCCCATGAACTACCTAGCCCACCTCCACCTCGGCGGCGACCAGCCCGAGCAACTGCTCGGCAGCCTGTACGGCGACTTCGTCAAGGGCCCGCTGGAAGGCCGTTTCCCGCTGCGCCTGGAACAGGCCATCCGCCTGCACCGGCATATCGATACCTTCACCGACAGCCATCCGCTGGTGCTCGCCGCCCTGGCGCGCTTCCCCGCCGGACGCCGGCGCTTTGCCGGAATCATCCTCGACGTGTTCTTCGATCATTGCCTGGCCCTGCACTGGCACGACTACGCCACGCAGCCGCTGCCGCAGTTCACCGCGCGGGTGTACCAGATACTGAACGGGGAGCCGGCGCTGCCGGGCCGCCTGGCGCAGATCGCGCCTTTGATGGCGGCCGGCGACTGGCTGGGGTCGTACCGCGAGTTCGCGGTGCTGGAGCAGGTGTTCCGCGGCATCGCCCGGCGGCTGTCACGCCCGGAAGGCCTGGCCGGGGCCATGGGCGAGGTGGAAACCCTGTATCCGCTGCTGCTGGAGGACTTCCGCCAGTTCTATCCGCAGTTGCAGGCCTTCGCCGCTGCGGCGCTGGCCGATCCTCAGGCCGCCCTGGCGCGGCGCTGAGGCAGGTTTTCGGCTGCCTCGCCGAACAGCGCCCGGCTTACCGCCTGCTGCGCCTGGAATGCCAGCGCCGCCCGTTCCTCACCTTTGCTGGCGATCGGTTCCAGCAACTGCACCTCGACTTCACTGCACGGTTGGCCGAACAGGCGCATCAGGTGCGACAGCAGATCGTCATCGCCAATGAACGGTGCGATCGGGTCTATCCGGCCTTCGCGCAGATAGCGCACAGCTACTGGTTGCAGCGGCACCTCGCTGTCGATGGCGCTGGCCAGCAGCCGGCCGTGGAAGGTACGCAGGCCACGGCCATCGGTGGTGGTGCCTTCGGGGAAGATAAGCAGCGGGCATTGCCGGGCCAGGTGCTGGGTGATCTGCCGGCGCAGCAACTGGCTGTCGCCACCACCACGGCGGATGAACAGGGTCCCGGCCTTGTGTGCAAGCCACCCGGCCACCGGCCAGGTGCGCACTTCGGCCTTGGATAGGAAGGACAGCGGAGCCAGCATGCCCAGCACCGGGATATCGGTCCACGACACATGGTTGCTGACCCACAGCATCGGCTGGCTGGGCAGTTCGCCGATCACCTTGACCCGCAGCGGCAAGGCATTGACCAGGCGCTTCATGAAGATCTGCGACCAACGCTGGCGGCGTTGCGCCGACGCGTTCATACCCAGGCGCTCGAACAGGCCGAACAGCGTGGCCATGCCCAGCCCCAGCGCCACCACCAGCAGCAGCCGGGCGATGCGGGCGAACACCCGCAGGCGCTGCATCACACCGCCGCCTTGAAGTGCCGGGCGTAGCGCGGGCAGAGCTCGTCACGCTTGAGCAGGATGAACACATCGGCGACCTGGAAATCCTCGTCCCAGCACGGTTCGCCACAGATCTTCGCGCCCAGGCGCATGTAGGCCTTGAGCAAGGGCGGCATCTGCGCCACCACGTTGCCCGGCAGGGCCAGGCTCGGCAGCGGGTTCTTCGGCTCGGCGCGCAGGTGGTCGGTGCACAGGTGCTGTTCGCGCAGGCGCTGCATGATCGCATGGGCCTGGATCCCGCCGTCCTGCATCGGGATGCTGGCGCAGCCCATCAGGTAGCGGTACTGGCCTTCGTTGAGGATCTCGGCCAGTTCGCTCCACAGCACGGCGATGGTGCCACCGTTGCGGTAGGCGGCATCGACGCAGGTGCGGCCGAGCTCGAGGATCGGGCCTTGCAGATGCACCAGCCCGTCCAGGCTGAACTCTTCCTCGCTGTAGAAGCGGCCCAGGCTGCTGGCAGCGCGATGGTCGAGCAGGCGGGTGGTGGCGACGAGGCGGCCGCTATTGAGGTCGCGCACGCCGATATGCATGCAGTGGGCGTCGTAGTCGTCCATGTCCAGGCCCAGCTCGGCACCCTTCAGTTTCGCCTTGAATTCACCGCTGAACACGCTGAAACGCAGGGCCTGGGCTTCGCGAAGGGCAGCCGGGCCCACCAGGCGTTCGGCTTGCAGACGGCGTTCAGTGCAGTTGTCGCCAGAGCGAGCGATCCGAGTCATTGCATGTCTCCATAAGCCAGCCATGGGGTTGCGGCCGGTCGGCTTTGTTGTGCAAGCTCAGCCTAGGCAGAGGGGGTGTCACCCCCATGAATGTTTAGTGATGCTTGTATGACAGGCCTCAAGGAGTTCCTCGATGAGCTGGCTGGAACGTCTCGACCGACCGCTTTCCCAACCCCTTCCGGTCAACCTCGGCGACAGCTGGGCGGCACTGCTGGAACGTCTCGGGCCGGTGTCGCCCTTCGAACTTGCGGTGCTCGGTGGCAAGGCCATGCCGACGCCGGGGCTGGCGTTCCTGGCCGGTTACCAGGCGGCCTTGCGGGTACTCTGGCCCAGTGCACCGGAGGGCCTTGGCGCACTGTGTGCCAGCGAGAAACGCAGCGTGCGCCCGGCGGACATGCACATGCGCCTGGACCTGGAGGCACTGCGCCTGACCGGCAGCAAGGATTTCGTCACCGGCGGACATGAGGCGGACTGGCTGCTGGTGGCGGCGCGCAGCGAAGCACCGGGAGAAGCACCACGGATCAGCCTGGCGGTGGTCTATCCGGGCGAGCCGGGAGTGCGCCTCGATCCGTTGCCGACCTTGCCGCTGATGCCGGAAGTGGGGCATGCACGACTGCACCTGGAGCAGGCCTTGTGCGAGCGCTTGGCAGGGGATGGCTGGGATGCCTATGTGAAGCCGTTCCGCTCGCTGGAAGACCTCTACGTGCTCAGCGCGTTGGTAGCCTGGTTGTACGGCATCGGCCGTTCCCAGGGCTGGTCCCAAGGGTTGATCCTGCGCTTGCTGGCGCTGCTCGGCGGGTGTGCCGAGGGCAGCCGGCAGAACGCCGAATCGCCGGCCTGTCACTTGTTGCTGGGCGGGTTGTTCGCCCAGTTCGGCGAACTGCGCGACGAAATCAACGCAGCGCTGGCGGCGAGCGAAGGGGAGTGGGCCGACCTGTGGATGCGCGATCAGGGGATCCTGGAAATTGCCAGTGCGGCGCGGGCCAAGCGCCTGGCCAAGGCCTGGGGGCAGGCCGGGTTCTGAGTTGTGGCTGATGGCCTCATCGCTGGCAAGCCAGCTCCCACAGGGATCGAGTGCACCGCAAATCCTGTGGGAGCTGGCTTGCCAGCGATGAGGCCCGAGGGAACACCCTCCACCTGTCATGAACCCCGGCTACCCTTGCCCGATCACGCAGCCGGGTACCGACCATGCGCACCGCGCTCTTCGCCTTCCTCCTCTTTATCCTTACCCCCGCCCGGGCCGACGAGTCGGCCTTGCAGGCCTATGCCTTTCCCCCTCGCGATGACCAGGCCCGCGAAGGCATCCGCACCGACGCCCTGCTGGTGATCCAGAACGGCAGGATCGTCTACGAGCACTACGCCGCGCCGACCGGCGCCGATACCCCGCACCTCACCTGGTCCGTCAGCAAGAGCGTGATGGCCACGGTCCTTGGCGTGGCCTATGGCGAAGGCCGCTTCAAGCTGGATGACCCGGTTGCCACCTTCTACCCGCCGATAACGGACCATCCCCAGGTACGCATCCAGGACCTGATGCACTGGGCCAGCGGACTCGACTGGCAGGAAGACTATGAATATGCCCCGCTGAAATCCTCGGTGGTCGCCATGCTCTACACCTCCGGGCGCAAGGATATGGCCGGCTTTACCGCGGCCCATGTTTCAGCCGCTGCGCCGGGCGAACGTTTCCTTTATTCCAGCGGCGACAGCAATCTCCTCGCCGCCGCCCTGCGTCGGATGGTCGGCGCCGAGCACTATCCCGACTATCCCTGGACCGCACTGTTCCAGCCCCTCGGTATCGAAAGGGCGGTCTGGGAGCGTGATGCCCGCGGCACCTTCGTCGGTTCCTCCTATCTGTACATGACCGCCCGCGAACTGGCGCGCATTGGCCAACTGATGCTCGACGACGGCCGCTGGCAAGGCCGGCAACTGCTTCCGGCGGACTGGGTGGAATTCACCCGCACGCCGTTCGCCGGTGCCGCTGTCGAGCCCGGCGAAGCGACACCCGGCGCACAATGGTGGCTGAACAGCGCCCTGGCCTGGCCGGACGCGCCGAGCGACACCTTCGCCGCCCTCGGCCACTGGGGCCAGGGCCTCTACGTACTGCCGAAACAGAAGCTGGTGATCGTGCGCTACGCCGACGATCGCGACGGCAGCTTCCAGCACAACACCCTGCTGCGTCATGTCCTTGCCGCCTTCCCCGGAGAACAGCGATGAAACGCCTGTTGCTGCTGGTTCTCCTTGGCCTGCTGGCCTGGGGCTGGTCGGAGCGCGCGGCCTTGAGTGCCTTCCCTGGCATTCTCAGTGCCTATTCGGCCAAGGAGTTCTGCTCGTGCCGCTATGTGATGGGCCTGGATACCGGCTACTGCCAGGCCTACGTGAAGCAATGGCTGCCGTTGAGCGAGTTGCGTGACGATGTGCCGGCCCGCCGCGTCGAGGCCCGTGGGCTTGGGCGCAGCGCCAGTGCCCAATGGCTGGGGCCGCGCGAGGGCTGCCGCTTGCTGCCGTGAGGACGGGCGGTTAAGGTTGAGCGCCAAAGTGTTTCAGGATTTCGCATGCCCAGTCCGCTCCGCCTTCTGCTCGCCTCCTTGGCGATCGTCTGTCTTCCCGTTCAGGCCAACTGGTACCTGGACAACGAGTCATCCCGCCTTTCCTTCATCAGCAGCAAGAACGGCGATGTGTCCGAAGTGCACCGCTTCCTGGTGCTGCACGGCAAGGTGGATCGCAAAGGGGCGGCGGCATTGCAGGTGGAGATGGATTCGGTCAGCAGCGGTATCCCGCTGCGCGACGAACGCATGCGCAAGGATCTGTTCGCCGTAGAAACCTTCCCCGAGGCGACCATCAGTGCCCAGCTCGACCTGCGTCCGATCAACGACCTGGCCAATGGCGCGCAACTGGAACTGCGCCTGCCGGTCAACGTGACCCTGCACGGCAAGACCCACGCCTATAACGCCCAGTTGCTCGCCACCCGCCTCGACGAACGCCGCTTCCAGGTGGTAACCCTGGAACCGCTGATCCTGCGCGCCGAGCATTTCGATCTGGCCCCCGGCCTGGAAACCTTGCGCAAGGCCGCCGGACTGAAGTCGATCAACCTCTCGGTGCCGGTGGGTGCGGTGCTGATCTTCACGGCGCGCTGACATGGCCGGGCCGGTCTTTCCCTGGCGTTCCGGAAATCAATTCGAACTGCTGATCGACGGTCCGGCGTTTTTCCCGCCCATGCTCACGGCCATCGCCCGGGCCGAATTCCAGGTGGACCTGGAACTGTACCTGGTGGAAGCGGGTGCCTGCGCCGAAGCCATGGTCCAGGCCCTGGTCAGCGCGGCGGAGCGCGGTGTGCAGGTGCGCTGCCTGTTCGATGACTATGGCTCGCTGGCCTTCACCCTGGGCCTGCGCCAACGCTTGCAGGCGGCTGGTGTCGAGCTGCGCTGGTATAACCGTCTGCGCTGGCGCCGGGGTTTTCGCAATCTTTATCGCGACCATCGCAAGATTCTCCTCGTCGATCAGGCCGTTGCCTGGGTGGGCGGAACCGGGGTTACCGACGAGTTCTGGAATCCCGGCGAGAACGCCAGCGACTGGCATGAAGTGATGGTGCAGATGCAGGGGCCGCTGGTGGCGGACTGGCAAATGCTCTTCGATCGCCAGTGGCGCGCCAACCTGCGGCGTGTCGCCTGGCGGCCGCCGACCCATTTCGGCCTGCCGCGCTTGCCGCGTGCGCCGGCCAGTGGCGAGGGGCTGGGCCGGGTGGCCTACGCCGACGCCCGGCAACACCGCGATATCCTGCAATCGCTGGTGCGCGCACTGAACAGCAGCCAGCGTCGCATCTGGCTGGCCACCCCGTATTTCCTGCCGACCTGGAAAGTCCGTCGCGCCCTGCGCCGCGCCGCGTCAAGGGGCATCGATGTGCGCCTGCTGCTGACCGGGCCGCGCACCGATCATCCGTCGGTACGCTACGCCGGTCATCGCTATTACCCGCGCCTGCTGCGTGCCGGGGTGAAGATCTTCGAATACCAGCCGTGTTTCCTGCACCTGAAGATGGTGGCGGTAGACGATTGGGTCAGCATCGGCTCGTGCAACTTCGATCATTGGAACCTGCGCTTCAACCTCGAAGCGAACGTCGAAGCCATCGACCCGCTGCTGAACCAGGCGGTGAGCGAGAGTTTCGTCCGCGATTTTGCCTTGAGTCGCGAGGTCAACCTCGATGACTGGCGCGCCCGGCCGCTGTGGCGGCGGGTGCAGCAGCGCATCTGGGGCTGGCTGGATCGGCTGGTGGTGAATCTGCTGGATCGGCGCGATTGATCCTGACGTAGTAGGCGCCTATTACCCGCAAGCCTGAGCCAAGGTCTAACGTGTCTGGGTACCTTTTCCCCTGCACACGAAGGAGAACGTGAAATGGCGGCCAAGAAAATTCTGATGCTGGTGGGCGACTACGTCGAAGACTACGAGGTGATGGTGCCGTTCCAGGCCCTGCAGATGGTCGGTCATACCGTGCATGCGGTGTGTCCGGGCAAGCAATCCGGGCAGTCGGTACGCACCGCGATCCACGACTTCGAAGGCGACCAGACCTACAGTGAAAAGCCCGGACACAACTTCGCCCTGAATTTCGATTTCGCCAAGGTCAGGTCCGAGGACTACGACGCCCTGGTGATCCCGGGTGGCCGCGCGCCGGAGTACCTGCGCCTGAACGAGGAAGTGCTGGCGCTGGTGAAAGCCATCGACCAGGCCGGCAAGCCGATTGCCGCGGTTTGCCACGGTGCGCAACTGCTGGCCGCCGCCGGGGTGCTGGAAGGTCGCGAATGCAGCGCCTATCCGGCCTGTGCGCCGGAAGTGAAACTGGCGGGCGGCCGCTACATCGACATCGAGGTCACCCAGGCTCATGTCCAGGGCAATCTCGCCAGCGCCCCTGCCTGGCCGGCGCATCCGGCCTGGCTGGCGGGTTTCCTCGGGCTTCTGGGCACCCGTATCACCCTGTGAGGTAACCGCAGATGTGCGAGCTTTACGTCAGGGCCGACCCGATTCTCTACGAGTCCCGCAGCCGCTCGCTGCGCATTCGCGGGGTGGTGACCACCTTGCGCCTGGAAAACCAGTTCTGGGATGTGCTTCGGGAAATCGCCGAGGTCGACGGGATGACCACCAACCAGCTGATCAGCAAGCTGTACGACGAGGTCATGGAGTACCGCGGCGAAGTGGTGAACTTCGCCTCGTTCCTGCGGGTGAGCTGTATCCGCTACCTGGGCCAGCGCCGCAGCGCCGAGCCGGTCCCCTTGAAAGCCGTCGCGCGTTGACCCAATAAAAAAGCGGCGTGGAATCCACGCCGCTTTTGCTTTTGAAGCTGGCCGCTTGAAGCGTGCGGCGTTACTTCACTTCCACTGCCAGGCTTTCGGCGATCTTGCTCTGCCAGATCGCAGGGCCGGTGATGTGTACCGACTCGCCCTTGCTGTCCACCGCAACGGTGACCGGCATGTCCTTGACCTCGAACTCGTAGATCGCTTCCATGCCCAGTTCGGCGAAGGCCAGCACCTGGGACTTCTTGATCGCCTGGGCGACCAGGTAGGCAGCGCCGCCCACGGCCATCAGGTACACGGCCTTGTTGTCCTTGATCGCGTCGATCGCGGTCGGGCCACGCTCGGACTTGCCGATCATGCCCAGCAGACCGGTCTGCTCGAGGATCTGGCGGGTGAACTTGTCCATGCGGGTCGCGGTGGTCGGGCCAGCCGGGCCAACCACTTCTTCGCGGACCGGGTCGACCGGGCCGACGTAGTAGATGAAGCGACCTTTCAGGTCTACCGGCAGCTCTTCGCCGCGGTTGAGCATTTCGACCATGCGCTTGTGCGCAGCGTCGCGGCCGGTGAGCATCTTGCCGTTGAGCAGGATGGTCTCGCCCGGTTTCCAGCTCTGCACCTCTTCCGGGGTCAGGGTGTCGAGGTTGACACGGCGAGCCGACGGGCCGGCTTCCCAGACGATTTCCGGGTAGGCGTCCAGCGACGGCGCTTCCAGTTCGGCCGGGCCGGAGCCATCCAGCACGAAGTGGGCGTGACGGGTAGCGGCGCAGTTCGGGATCATGCACACCGGCAAGGACGCGGCGTGGGTCGGGTAGTCCATGATCTTCACGTCGAGCACGGTGGTCAGGCCGCCGAGGCCCTGGGCACCGATACCCAGCTGGTTGACCTTGTCGAACAGCTCCAGGCGCAGTTCCTCGATGCGGTTCTGCGGGCCGCGGGCTTTCAGCTCATGGATGTCGATCGACTCCATCAGCACTTCCTTGGCCATCACCGCGGCCTTCTCGGCGGTACCGCCGATGCCGATGCCGAGCATGCCGGGCGGGCACCAGCCAGCGCCCATGGTCGGCACGGTCTTCAGTACCCAGTCGACGATCGAGTCGGACGGGTTGAGCATGGCCATCTTCGACTTGTTCTCGGAACCGCCGCCCTTGGCTGCCACGTCCACTTCCACGGTATTGCCCGGGACGATGGAGTAGTGGATGACCGCCGGCGTGTTGTCCTTGGTGTTCTTGCGGGCGCCGGCCGGGTCGGCCAGGATCGAGGCACGCAGGACGTTGTCCGGCAGGTTGTAGGCGCGACGCACGCCCTCGTTGATCATGTCGTCGACGCTCATGGTGGCGCCGTCCCAGCTCACGTCCATGCCGACGCGCACGAACACGGTGACGATGCCGGTGTCCTGGCAGATCGGACGGTGGCCGGTGGCGCACATGCGCGAGTTGATCAGGATCTGGGCGATGGAATCACGCGCGGCTGGCGACTCCTCGCGCAGATAGGCTTCGTGCATCGCCTGGATGAAATCGACGGGGTGGTAGTACGAAATGAATTGCAGGGCATCGGCGACGCTCTGAATCAGGTCGTCTTGCTTGATCACGGTCATGCAGCGCGCTCCTCTTAAACACGGGAACATTCAATAGGTATTCCGACGCGGACAGGCCGAGGTGTCGAAACGACCTTTCAGACGCGCCGCGACAAAATGCCCGACGCAAAAAAGGCGCGGCAGTATAGCGCGGCTCGGCCGTTGGTACACGCGCCAGTGGTCCAACCATGGTCGGTGATCGCACGGCATCGTTCTTGCTGTTTCTCCTGGCCTGTCAATCGGAACGAGCCTAGATTGGCGTATGAATAGTCAGTGGAGATGAACAGCAATGCCTGAACTGCAGGTCGGCGAACGCCAATGGTCCGTTGCACCCGGCAGCAATCTGCTCGATGCGCTCAATGATGCAGGCTGTGGCGTGCCCTACAGCTGTCGGGCCGGGAGCTGCCATGCCTGCCTGGTGCGCTGTGTCGAAGGTGAGCCGGAGGACGGGCGGCCGGAGGCATTGAGCGCGGCGCAGCGCGAGTTGGGCTGGCACCTGGCGTGTCAGTGCCGGATCGGAATGGACCTGCGGGTTGCGTTGTTCGATCCGAAGACCGATGGCCAGCCGGCGCAGGTCGTTTCGGTGGATTGGCTGGGCGATGTCCTGCGCTTGCGCCTGAAACCGCTGAACGGCTTGCGTTACCAGGTAGGGCAGCATCTGTTGCTATGGAACGCCCTGGGCGTGGCACGGCCCTATTCCCTGGCGAGCGTGCCTGGGAAGGATCCGTGGCTGGAGTTCCATATCGACTGTCGCCAGCCGGGTGCATTCTGCACGCCAGCGCGGCATCTGCTCGAAGGGGCGGAGTTGCGGCTCGGCGAGCTGCGTGCCGGCGGCCTGCACTACGACCCGGACTGGCAGGAGCGGCCGCTCTGGCTGCTGGCAGCGGGAACGGGGCTGGCGCCGTTGTGGGGCATCCTGCGCGAAGCCTTGCGCCAGGAGCATCGCGGGCCGATCCGCGTGCTCCATCTGGCGCGGGACGAGGGGGGGCATTATCTGGCCGAGGAATTGAGGGAGAGGACGGCGCGGCATCCGCAGTTGCAGGTGGAGCTGGTGACCCCGACGGAATTGCCTGTGGCACTGGCGGCCTTGCGCGTGCAATCGCGGCAGACGGTGGCGCTGGTGTGCGGGGCGCCGGGGAGTGTGGAGGCGTTTTCGCGGCGGTTGTTTTTGGCGGGGGTGCCTCGTAATCAGGTGTATTCAGACCTTTTTGTGGGGCATGTGTAGGCCTCATCGCTGGCAAGCCAGCTCCTACAAGGATCGCATGCACCACGGACCCTGTGGGAGCTGGCTTGCCAGCGATAGGGCCCGAAAGAACAATAAAAAACGCCCGGCTCAAGTCCGGGCGTTTTCATTCACAGCAGCAACATCAAACCAGCGGATCACCGACATGCAGGATCTTCATGCCATTGGTGCCACCGATGGTGTGGTAGCTGTCACCCTTGGTCAGGATGACCCAGTCACCCTGCTCGACCACGCCGAGCTTGAGCAGCTCGTCCACCGCGGCCTGGCTGACCTTTTCCGCCGGCAGCGCTGCCGGATCGAACGGCACGGTGTAGACCCCGCGGAACAGGGCAACGCGGGCCTGGGTTTCGCGGTGCGGGGAGAAGGCGAAGATCGGGATCGAGGAGCGGATTCGCGACATGATCAGCGGGGTGTAGCCACTTTCGGTCAGGGCGATGATCGCCTTGACGCCCGGGAAGTGGTTGGCAGTGTACATGGCAGCCAGGGCGATGCTTTCATCGCAGCGGCTGAATTGGGTGCCCATGCGGTGGCTGGAGGTCTTGCTGGTCGGGTGCTTTTCCGCGCCAAGGCAGATTCGCGCCATGGCCTGCACGGCTTCCAGCGGGTAGGCACCGGCGGCACTCTCGGCCGAGAGCATCACCGCGTCGGTGTAGTCCAGCACGGCGTTGGACACGTCGGACACTTCGGCGCGGGTCGGCATCGGGTTCTGGATCATCGACTCCATCATCTGGGTCGCGACGATCACCGCTTTGTTATGGCGGCGCGAGTGCAGAATGATCTTCTTCTGGATGCCCACCAGCTCGGCATCGCCGATTTCCACGCCGAGGTCGCCACGGGCCACCATCACCGCGTCACTGGCGCGGATCAGGCCGTCGAGGGTCTCGTCGTCGGCCACGGCTTCGGCGCGCTCGATCTTGGCCACCAGCCAGGCAGTACCGCCGGCTTCGTCGCGCAGGCGGCGGGCATATTCCATGTCCGATGCATCACGGGGGAAGGACACGGCCAGGTAGTCCAGGTCCATTTCCGCGGCGAGCTTGATGTCGGCCTTGTCTTTCTCGGTCAGGGCCGGGGCGGTCAGGCCGCCACCCTTGCGGTTGATGCCCTTGTGGTCGGACAGCGGGCCGCCGATCAGCACCACGCAGTGCAGCGAGTCGGCGGTGGCGGTTTCGACGCGCATGACCACGCGGCCATCGTCGAGCAGCAGTTCGTCACCGACGCCGCAGTCCTTTACCAGGTCCGGATAGTCGATGCCGACGATTTCCTGGGTACCAGCGGTCAGCGGGTGCGCGGTGGAGAAGGTGAAACGGTCGCCCACCTTCAGTTCGATACGTTTGTTGGTGAACTTGGCGATGCGGATCTTCGGACCCTGCAGATCGCCCAGCAGCGCCACGTGGCGATTGTGGCGGGCAGCGATGTCACGGATCAGCCGGGCACGCGCCTTGTGCTCGTCCGGGGTGCCGTGGGAGAAGTTCAGGCGGGCGACATCCAGGCCGGCGAGGATCAGCTGTTCGATTACTTCCGGTGAATTGCTGGCGGGGCCGAGGGTGGCGACGATTTTGGTACGGCGGATGGTCATGCACAGACTCCTGTAGTGAAGCGCAGCGAAAGGCTACTCCTGAAAAACGCTGTAGTCATTGTTCCTTTGCACTACCTTGGGAGGGGGCAGGGCGGGCGTTTGAACGGGCGCTGGAGCTGCAAGCTACAAGCCTCAAGCTACAAGCAAGAGTGGGTCTTGCAGTTTCGTGGTTGAAGAATTCCGCTGAGGCGCCGATACACAGTCCATCAAAGGAGAATTCCCATGCGAGCCCTGATTGTCTTGGCGCTGGCGACCAGCGTCGTCGGCTGCACCCGCTGGTCCATGGACCACCATCTGAACAATGCCTACCGGGCCTATGACCGTGGCGATTGCGAGCGGGTCACCCTGGAGTTGTCGCAGGTCGATCGCACCAGTCGCGCGCGACCGTTCATCTGGCCGGAAACGGCGTTGCTGCGTGGCCAGTGCCTGGAGCGGCAGATGCTGTTCGTCGACGCGGCGCAGACCTACAAATTCATCATCCAGCAGTACCCGCAGAACGAATACGCCTACCGGGCCCGTGCGCGCCTGCAAACGCTTGAACAGCTTGGACATTATCGCGAGGGCGAGGCCGCGACCCCGCGCCCGGCCCCGCTCGCACCGTTGCGGTGAGGCGACGGGGGGCCAATTTGCGCTGGATGCCTTGCTCCGGTCTGCGCTACTCTGAGTGAAACAGACTGTGTACAACCAGCGTGCACCTGTACAAGACGGCACTAGCGCGACCCTGCTCTAAGGGTTATCCATTGCGACCCATTGCCATGTATACCGAGCGCCGAATCGAGCGACACCTGCTCCCCAGCTTCCTCAAGGTCTACAACCGTTTCACCGATCAGCCCATCGGCTACCTGGGCTACGCATCGGAGGACGGCCTCATGTTGATCAGCACCCTGCCTTTGCTGGTCGGCCCCGACTTCGAACTGCAATTGCGCATTCCCGCCAAGGCCGGTGCCTGGCAGCGCATCAACATCACCGCCAGTTGCCTGTGGTGCCACGAGGACGAAAGCCCCGGCTTCTACGATTCGGGGTTCATGTTGCTGCAGGCACCCCGGGAGTACGACCAGTTGGTGGCGGCCCTGTTCAACTACTTCAGCTTCAGGCCGTTGCCGACATCGGCATGAGGTAGACTTCGGCGATTTACCGTTCAGGATGAATCGCCGTGACCTCCAGCATTTTCTGGCACGACTACGAAACCACCGGTATCGATCCACGCTGCGACCGGCCCTTGCAGGTCGCCGGCGTGCGCACCGATCTGGACCTCAACGAGATCGAAGCGCCGGTCAACCTGTTCTGCCAGCCGAGCGACGATATCCTGCCGCACCCGGCCGCCTGCCTGATCACCGGGATCACTCCGGCGCAACTGGCCCGTGATGGCCTGGCCGAAGCCGACTTCATGACCCGGGTGCATGCCGAGCTGGCTCGTCCCGGTACCTGCGGCGCCGGCTACAACACCCTGCGCTTCGACGATGAAGTGACCCGCTACAGCCTGTACCGCAATTTCTTCGATCCCTATGCCCGTGAATGGCAGGGCGGCAACAGCCGCTGGGATCTGATCGACACGGTGCGCACGGCCTATGCGCTGCGTCCCGAGGGGATCGAGTGGCCGCAGGTGAATGGCCAGGTCAGCCTGCGCCTGGAACTGCTCAGCGCGGCCAACGGCATCCATCACGGCCAGGCACACGAGGCCTTGTCGGACGTGCGCGCAACCATCGCCCTGGCCCGCCTGATCCGGCAAAAGCAACCGCGCCTCTATGAGTGGCTGTTCGAGCTGCGCAGCAAACATAAAGTCCTCGATCAGATCCGTCTGTTGCAGCCCTTGGTACATATTTCCGGACGTTTTTCGGCGGCGCGTAATTATCTTGGCGTGGTGCTGCCGCTGGCTTGGCATCCGGCCAATCGCAATGCCCTGATCGTTTGTGACTTGCACCAGGATATTGCACCGTTGTTGAAGGAAGATTCCGAAGTATTGCGCCAGCGTTTATACATGCGTCGCGAGGAAATGCCTGAAGGACAATTGCCGGTTCCTCTCAAGTTGTTGCACATCAATCGCTGCCCGGTGGTGGCGCCATTGGCGGTATTGCGCAAGCAGGATCAGCTCCGCCTGGGCCTCGATATGTCCGAATTGCTACGCCGTGGTGAACAGCTGATTGCCGTGCGGGAGCAGTGGGAAAATAAATTGACGTCAATTTATGAAGGCAGGGAATTTGCCCCTGGTGAAGATCCCGAGCAGCAGCTGTATGACGGATTTTTCGGTGACCGCGACCGGCGTCTGTGCGAGCAGGTACGCATGGCCGATCCTCAGCAATTGGCGAGTGGGCAGTGGATGTTCGACGATCCGCGTCTGACAGAGTTATTGTTCCGATATAGGGCCAGGAACTTTCCGGCGAGCCTCAGTGAAACGGAGCAAGTGCAATGGAGAACATTCTGCCAGCAGCGGCTTAATGACGAAGCGATGGGCGCGCCGCATACCCTCGCCGCCTTTGAAACCGCGCTGCAGGAGGCTTTGGCTACGGCCGATGGCGCGCAGCGGGCCTTGCTTGAAGCGTGGCGTGCACACGCCAATGGCCTGCGCCAGCGGCTGGGAATGTAAGCAATGTAAAGACCGCCCAATAAAAAACGCCGGCATGCCGGCGTTTTTTATTGGTAGAGGCGCAAATCAATCCAGCAGGGTAGCCCAGCCTTCTACAACGTCACCGCCCCACTTGGCTTTCCACTCTTTGAGGGTCTTGTGGTTGCCACCTTTGGTTTCGATGATTTCACCGTTGTGCGGGTTCTTGTATTGCTTGACCTTGCGAGCGCGCTTGGTGCCGGCGGGTTTAACTGCAGCGCCACGTGGCGCCTTGTTCAGCTTGGCGTCCGGGTCCAGCAGGGCAATGATGTCTTTCAGGGATTTACCGTAGGTCCCCATCAGATCGCGCAGCTTCTTTTCGAACTCCAGCTCTTGTTGCAGCTTGTTGTCTTCGGACAGATTCTTCAGGCGGGCTTGCAGTTCTTTGATGGCTTCTTCGGTGGCGCGATATTCGTTGATCAGGGACATGAGTCGTTCCTTGCAAATTGGGAGTTCTGGGTAACAGTGGGGCAATAATAGTCAGACAATTTGCTCAAGTAAACATTGAAGTGCTGCACGTTTGATTGTTTATTCCCGGCATCGATTGTGGCGCTGGCACTTTACAACTCCCGTCGGGTGAAA
Organism: Pseudomonas sp. GD04058; assembly: GCF_029836855.1. Classification (NCBI taxonomy): domain Bacteria; kingdom Pseudomonadati; phylum Pseudomonadota; class Gammaproteobacteria; order Pseudomonadales; family Pseudomonadaceae; genus Pseudomonas; species Pseudomonas sp. GD04058. The sequence continues at coordinate 33,630 of NZ_JAOECN010000009.1, read as the reverse complement.
TTCGCAACTAATTCAATGTCGCTTTTCCGAGACCGGGCCGACAGCCGCTGCTCCAGATGCAGCGGCTCCCCGGACGTCACATGGATACTGAAGTTTTGCCCGGCAGTCGTTAGAATGTGCGCCTTTGCGAAGTTCTGGAGCCCCCTGCATGCGTACCTATCGGCTGGTGATAGCCTGCCCCGACCGTGTCGGCATCGTCGCCAAAGTCAGTAATTTCCTGGCGTCCCACAATGGCTGGATCACCGAAGCGAGCCATCATTCCGATGACCTGAGCGGCTGGTTCTTCATGCGCCACGAAATCCGTGCCGATACCCTGCCGTTTGGCATCGAGGCGTTCCGCGAGGCATTCGCGCCGATCGCCGAAGAGTTCTCCATGACCTGGCGCATTACCGACACCGACCAGAAAAAGCGTGTCGTGCTCATGGCCAGCCGCGAGTCCCATTGCCTGGCCGACCTGCTGCACCGCTGGCACAGCAACGAGCTGGACTGCGAAATCCCTTGCGTGATTTCCAACCATGACGATCTGCGTAGCATGGTCGAGTGGCATGGCATTCCGTTCTTCCACGTTCCGGTCGACCCGAAGGACAAGCAGCCGGCGTTCGCCGAAGTCTCGCGCCTGGTCAAGGAGCATGGTGCGGATGTGGTGGTGCTGGCGCGCTACATGCAGATCCTGCCGCCGCAGCTGTGCGAGGAATACGCGCAGAAGGTCATCAACATCCACCACAGCTTCCTGCCATCCTTCGTCGGTGCCAAGCCGTACCACCAGGCCTCGCTGCGCGGTGTGAAGCTGATCGGCGCGACCTGCCACTACGTTACCGAAGAGCTGGACGCCGGCCCCATCATCGAGCAGGACGTGGTACGTGTCAGCCACAGCGACAGCATCGAGGACATGGTTCGTTTCGGTCGTGACGTCGAAAAGATGGTCCTGGCCCGTGGCCTGCGTTACCACCTGGAAGACCGCGTGCTGGTGCACGGCAACAAGACCGTGGTGTTCAACTGAGGCCATGGCCGATCCGCTCGACAAGGCTGCGGCCCATCCCCCGCCTACTCTGGGCGAGGGTTGTCTCAGCCGTTATGACCCGGATGCCCTGGGCAGCGAGGACGGCACCGATTTCCCCGGTGCCGCCGAGCTGTGGCAGGCACAGTTAGCGGCGCAGGCCGCTGATCCGTTCGAGCAGCGGCTTGCCCAGCAGGCAGAGGAAGACCGGCCCGCCGGCGACCAGGTAGAAATAGTAGGTAACAACCCGCCAGACCAGCACCGCGGCCGCCGCCGTTGATTTGCCGACCATCGGTGTCAGCAAGGTTGCAGAGGTCAGTTCCGCCGCACCCGCGCCGCCCGGCAGCAAGCTGAATTGCCCGGCACTCAACGACAGCACCTGGACCAGGAAACTGGACACCCACTGCAGGTTGCCCCCCAGCCCCGCCAGGACCAGGTAAAGCACGCTGTAGCGAAGCGCCCAGTGCAGGCAGGTGAGCATGAACACCAGGGCCAGCACCCTGCGCGGCAGACGCAAGGTCGCCCGGAATGCCCGGAAGAAATGCAACAGTCGTCTTGCCCAGCGCCGCCGCGTTGCGCTGCGTACATTCAGTTTCTTCAGCAGGCGGCCATTCCAGCGCATCCAGTCGCGCCGCCAGCGCAGCAACCCGATACCCATGCCCAGTACCGCGAGCATCAGCAGCGCGCTGCCCAGCAGCATGCCTTCAAGGCTACGCCCCACGCTGTGAAACAGGGTATAGATGACGATCGCGAAAACGGCGCAGAGGAAAAACAGCAGGTCATTCAACTGGTCCATGGCGAATACCGCGCCACTGTGGGCCGGCCGTACACGATCCCGCGAGAGCAGGGCCATCAGGGTCAGCGGGCCGCCGCTGCCGCCGGGTGTGGTGCAGATGGCGAACTCCGTGGCCATGACCACCCCGAGGCTGCGCAGGCGGCCGATCTTCTCGCCCTGGCTGCCCAGCAACAAGCGCAGGCGCAACGAATTGAGCGCCCAGCACAGGACGATCATGCCGAACAATGCCAGCAGCAGCCCTGGAGGAAAGCCGCGCAGGCGAGGCAGCAGGTCACTGCCTCCGAGCAGGACCGGCACCAGCGCTGCCATCACCAGCGCTGCCAGCAGCCAGCCGAAGCGGTTCACGGCACCGGCCTGCTGGCCAGCCACGCCATCTTGGTCATGGGCGTACGCCCGTCGGCGAGTAGGCGCTGCAAAGTATCCAGCCAATAATTGCGGGAAAAGTCATGACGCATATCCACCGGATGCAGCCCCAGGCGCAGGGTGCTGGCACCGTGCATGCGTCGCTCCTGCATTGTGCTGACGGCTTTCGACAAGCCCCGGCGCCAGGCGCTGCGTGCGCTCCACACCAACCCCGGAGCCTTGATCGCGGTGAAGTCCGGCAGTCGATAGAGATGCTGCGGGTCGCTGGTGTAATGCAGCGGTAGCTGGCGCAGTGCCTGGCGGGTGCCTTCGCTCATCAGCCAGGCGGGGGCGACGAAGCCGGTCAGTGGCCAGTCCAGGCGCTGGAACAGCTCGACCCCTGCTTCCAGGCGCTGCAATGCCTGGGCTTCGCTCAAACCGTAGAACTCGCCCTCCCAAGTGTAGATGCGGCGCATGAAGTAGTCGCGAAGCGAGCGCGGGGCGGGCCCATCGTCGGCGTGGTAATAACCGTGCAGGGCCAGTTCGTCGCCACGCACCAGCCGTCGTTGCATGATCCGGCGAAACCCGGCGTCTTGCTCCAGGGCATTGCGCTTGTGGAAATCCGGGACCACCAGCAGGGTCATGGGCACCTCGCCCAGGGCGTCCACGGCTTCGACGAAGGGCTGGTAGTCCGGCCAGGTTTCCGGCGCTACGTCGTGCAGTACCAGCAGCACGCTACGGCCGGCAGCGAGGCGCTCATGCATGGGCGCGTACCGGCAGGTCGCTGTAGCCGAGCACCGCGCGGTAATGGGCAAGCAGGCCGCTGACCACGTTGTCCCAACTGTAGTGCCGCTCTACATGCCGCCGTGCCTGTTGCCCGAGTTCATGGGTGCCGCGCTCGAAGACCTCGCGCACCGCATTGGCCATGGCCTGGCCGTCACCCGGCTGGCAAAGCTGGCCGCAGCCTGGATCGACGATCTCGGTAAAGGCCCCGGCGGCCACCGCGACCACGGGAGTACCGCTGGCCATGGCTTCGAGAATCACCAGGCCGAAGGTTTCCTGGTCGCCGGCGTGCACCAGCAGGTCGGCGCTGGCCAGCAGCCGGGCGACTTCGCTGGCCGGGCGGAAGCAGTCGAACACCGTGACGTTGTCCGGCACATTGGCGGGCATATGCGAGCCCACCAGCAGCAGGTGCCAGGGCTTGCCGAGGCGCTGGATGCAGTCGAGCAGCACCGGCAGGTTCTTTTCCCGCGAGCCGCGTCCGGCGAAGACCAGCAGGCGAGTATCGTCGCTCAGCCCGAGTTCGGCACGCAGTCCAGGGTCGCGGCGTTCTGGATGGAAGGTCTCCAGGTCGACGCCCAGGCGCTGCACATGCACATCACGTATGCCAAGTCTGCGCAGCTTGTGGGCCATGACCTGGCTAGGCGCGAGAACCCGGTCGAAATTGCCGTAGAGCCTGCTGACATAGGCTTCGACATTGGGGGTAAACCAATTGCCCATGCGGTTGCTGACCAGCAGCGGCAGATCGGAGTGATAAAAGCCGATCACCGGCACGTCCAGCCGGCGACGCGCATCCAGCGCAGCCCAGGCGGTGAGGTAGGGGTCGCCGACCTCGATCAGGTCGGGCTGCAGCTCGCGCAGGACATTGCACCAAGGCGCCAGGCGCAGCGGAAAACGGTAGCCGTTGCCGAATGGCAGCGGCGGGGCGGGTACCTCGTGGATTCCGTTGTGGTGGCGCGCGCTGGCGCCGGGAATCAGCAGGCTGTGTCGAACATTCGGTGCAAGGCCCAGGCGGCGGTGTTTGGCATCAAGATAGGTACGCACTCCGCCGCTGGCAGGGGCGTAGAACATGGTGATGTCAGCGATATGCACGATCAGCATCCCTCCCGGATCTTCTTTCGGACAGTCATGCGGCGCAGGCAAGCCGCAGTTACGTGCCTTAAGGTTGACCCTGGACAAGGATAGTTTGTTCGAATTGTTACGGCAGGGTCCGGCGGCAATCTGCCGCCGGACGGGGCGGTGGGATCAGATGCGGAAGCTGCCGACCAGGTGCTTCAGGCGACCGGCCTGTTGCTCCAGGTCTGCGCAGGCGCGCAGGGTCGATTGCAGGTTTTCGACACCTTCCTGGTTGAGCATGTTGATTTCACTGATATCCATGTTGATCGAGTCGACCACGGCGGTCTGTTCCTCGGTGGCAGTGGCCACCGACTGGTTCATGCCGTCGATCTCGCCGATGCGCTGGGTCACGCTGCTCAGGCGCTCGCCCGCCTGGTTGGCGATGCTTACGCTGTCGTGGCTGTGGCGCTGGCTTTGGCTCATGGTTTCCACGGACTCGCGGGCACCGACCTGCAACTCTTCGATCATGTTCTGCACTTGCTGCGCCGACTCCTGGGTGCGGTGCGCCAGGTTGCGCACCTCGTCGGCCACCACCGCGAAGCCGCGCCCGGCCTCGCCGGCGCGTGCCGCCTCGATGGCGGCGTTGAGCGCCAGCAGGTTGGTCTGCTGGGAAATGCTGGTGATCACTTCGAGGATCTGGCCGATGTTCACGGTCTTGCTGTTCAGCGTCTCGATGTGGGTACTGGAGGTCGAGATCATGTCCGACAGACGATTCATCGCCTGAATGCTACGGTCCACTACCTGCTGGCCTTCCTCGGCCAGATGACGCGCCGAGCTGGCCTGTTGCGAAGCCTGGGCAGCGTTATGGGCGATCTCCTGGGCGGCGGCACCGAGCTGGTTGATTGCCGCGGCAACGCTGTTGGTGCGGTTGCTTTGCTCATCGGAGTTGACCATCGACGAGTTGGAGGCCGCGACCACGCGCAGGGCCACCTCGTTGACATGCTCGGTGGCCGAGGCCACTTCGCGGATCGACTGGTGGATACGTTCGACGAAATGGTTGAAGGCCTTGCCGAGCATGCCGAATTCGTCGTGGTTGTGAATGCTCAGGCGACGGGTCAGGTCGCCTTCGCCCTGGGCGATGCCTTCCATCGCGCGGATCATGGTATGCAGCGGACGCATCAGCACGTTGATCAGCAGGCCCAGCAGGCCGATGATGAAGCCCACCGCAATGATGGTGGCGATCACTGCCGATGTCCGGAACTTGCTGAGCATTCCGTAGGCCTTGTCCTTGTCTACAGCCAGGCCGATATACCAGTTGGCCGAAGGCAGGCCTTTGACGGGGGTAAAGCTGAGGATGGTCGGCTTGCCGTCCATTTCCACTTCCACCGGCTTCTTGTCCAGGCGTGGGGTGTTGCTCGGGAACAATTCGCTCATGGCCTTCATGGTCAGGTCCTTGTTCGGGTGAACGAGGATCTTGCCCTGATCACTGACCAGGAAGGCGTAGCCCATGCCGCCGAAATTCAGCGAGTTGATGATTTCCACCAGGCCATCGAGGGCCAGGTCGCCACCGACCACGCCGATCTGCGCGGATACCGGGGTGACGATGGAGATCACCATCTTGCCGGTGCTCATATCGATGTAGGGCTCGGTCAGGATGGTCTTGCCGGCGGCCAGGCCGTCCTTGTACCAGGGACGAGCACGCGGATCGTAACCATCGGGCATCTTCAACTGCGGACGAATGGTGAAATCACCATTCGGATGGCCCATGTAGGTAGTAAGGAAGCTGGATGTCAGTGCTTTCTGGCCGAGCACGGTGCCGACGTTCTGTGGATCGGCAGCGATGTTCTGCACCGCGTTCTCTACCAGCAGAATGCGGCCATCAAAAAGATTCTTGATATTGGTCGCCGTGGTATCGCCCATCTCGCCGAGATAGTTCTCCAGGTTTTCCCGGATGGCATTACGCTGCAAGTAGTCGTTGTACAAGGTGAACAGGCTGAACGCGAGCATCACGATCAGTGAGGCAGCCAACAATATCTTGTGGCTGAAACGGAGATTTTTATTCATGGCGTGTTGGGTCCGCTAAGGTCTTGAATATCCGGGTGGTTCGCACGGAGTCGCTGATGAGAGTCAGAGAGAGGTCCCATGTCCTTATCGGGGATTTCCTGTTTTTCGAGCGATCAATCACACTTTGATATCGGCTGATTCACACAAAAGCTTTATATGGAGGATGAAAAAACATGCCGGACTCCACGCAATTCGTTCTGGGTGCAGACCTTGACGGACAGCCGGTTTCCCAGGCCCTGCGCCTGACCAACCGGCACGGCCTCGTCGCGGGTGCCACCGGCACCGGAAAGACCGTAACCCTGCAACGCCTGGCGGAAGCTTTCAGCGATGCCGGCGTGGCAGTGTTCGCCGCCGATGTGAAGGGCGACCTTTGTGGCCTGGGCGCAGCGGGCAATCCCCAAGGCAAGGTGGCCGAGCGCATTGCCGGGATGTCCTGGCTGAACCATCGCCTCCAGGCCTATCCCGTGACCTTGTGGGATATCCACGGTCAATCCGGTCATCCGCTGCGTACCACCTTGAGTGAAATGGGGCCGCTGTTGCTGGGCAACCTGCTGGAGTTGAATGACAGCCAGCAGGCTGCACTGTATGCCGCCTTCAAGGTGGCGGATCAGGAAGGTTTGTTGCTCCTGGATATCAAGGACCTCAAGGCGTTGCTCGGGCACCTCAAGGACAACCCGCAAGTGTTGGGTGAGGACGCCGCGCTGATGACCAGCGGATCGACCCAGGCCTTGTTGCGACGCCTGGCGACCCTGGAGCAGCAGGGCGCCGAGGCGCTGTTCGGCGAGCCGGCACTGCAACTGGAAGATCTGTTGCACCCTGCACCGGACGGACGCGGGCGTATTCATCTGCTCGATGCCAGCCGCCTGATTCACGAGTCGCCCAAGGTCTATGCCACCTTCCTTTTATGGCTGCTGGCGGAGCTGTTCGAACAGTTGCCGGAGCGCGGTGATGCGGACAAGCCATTGCTGGCGCTGTTCTTCGACGAGGCGCACCTGCTGTTCAACGGCACGCCCAAGGCCTTGCAGGATCGGCTGGAGCAAGTGGTGCGGCTGATTCGCTCCAAGGGCGTGGGCGTGTACTTCGTGACCCAGTCGCCAACTGATCTGCCGGATGATGTGCTGGCCCAGTTGGGCTTGCGGGTTCAGCATGGTTTGCGCGCCTTTACCGCCAAGGAGCAGAAGTCGCTGCGTGCGGTGGCGGATGGTTTCCGGCCCAACCCGGCGTTCGACACCCTCACGGTGCTCACCGAGCTGGGAATTGGCGAAGCGCTGGTGGGCACCTTGCAGGACAAAGGCACGCCGGGGATGGTGCAGCGCGTGTTGATCGCCCCGCCACAGTCGCGGATCGGTCCCTTGAGCGAGGCGGAGCGGGCGGCGTTGGTGGCCGGGTCTCCATTGGCGGGGCGTTATGACAAACCGATCGACCGCGAATCGGCCTATGAAATCCTGATGGCACGCAAGGGCGAGGCGCCGGTGGTAGCCGCCAAGGAAGAAGAGAGCCTGGCGGACAAGGCCGGGGAGTTCCTGCAGAGTGCGGCAGGACAGGCGATCAAGTCGGCGGTGCGGCAGGCGGCGAACCAGTTCGGGCGGCAGTTGGTGCGGGGGTTGATGGGGTCTTTGCTGGGCGGCAAGCGCAAGTGATGTGTTGTTCTTGAGGGCCTCATCGCTGGCAAGCCAGCTCCCACAGGTTCTGTGTACGCCGCGAAACCTGTGGGAGCTGGCTTGTCGGACCGCCGCACCGCAGCGATGAGGCCCGAGAGGGCAATAAAAAAGGCGCCTGTAGAGGCGCCTTTTTCAATTCTCTGCAAATCAGCCAACGAACCGCGTCGACAACCAGAACAGCCCGGCCGCCAGGCCCATCGACGCCGGCAGGGTCAGCACCCAGGCGAGCAGGATGGTCCGTACGGTGCCGCCCTGGAGGCCGCTGCGATTGGCGACCATGGTTCCGGCCACACCGGACGACAGCACGTGCGTGGTCGATACCGGCAGGCTGAAGACGTTGGCCATGCCGATGGCGCACGCCGCGGTGATCTGTGCCGACATGCCCTGGGCATAGGTCATGCCCTGCTTGCCGATCTTCTCGCCGATGGTCAGCACGACGCGCTTCCAGCCAACCATGGTGCCCAGGCCCAGGGCCAGGGCAACGGCCAGGATGACCCAGAACGGCGCATATTCGGTGGTGGCGGTGAGGTCCTTGCGCAGCTTGTCGAGGTCGGACTTCTCGCGAGCCTCCAGGCCCGGCAGCTTGCCGACCTTCTTCGCGGTGTCGTCCAGGCACAGCAGGTAACGACGCACTTCGACACGCTTCTCGGCGCTCAGCGCGCGATAGTCGGCGACGCCTTCCAGCGATTGCTGCAGCGCGGCGATGGTCGGCTCGGTCTGGTGCGGGTTGCAGCTGAACTGCTCAGGCAGATCGCCCTTGGCAGCCTTGCCCAGAGCCAGGAACTCACCAAGGGTTTCGTGGTTGCGCTGGTAGAACTGGCTCAGGTGCAGGGTGGCGTCGCGGGTCCGCTCGATCTGGTAGGTGGTGCTGTTGAGGTCAAGAACGAATTGCTGCGGAACGATACCGATCAGTACCAGCATGATCAGGCCGATACCTTTCTGGCCATCGTTGGAGCCGTGCACGAAGCTCACGCCCATGGCCGACATGACCAGCACCAGGCGGTTCCAGAAAGGAGGGTGCTTCTTGTCGTCGAGCATGCGCCGTTGCTCCGGCGTCTTGTGCATCTTCGACAGCGGACGCCACCATTTCAGGCCCAGCAGCACCAGCGCGGCGACCAGGAAGCCGGCCATGGGCGAAAGGACCAGGGACATGCCGATATCGATCGCTTTCTGCCAGTTGACGCCATCGCCCAAGGGAATGTCGTTGAGCAGTGCATTGGCCAGGCCGACGCCGAGGATCGAACCGATCAGGGTGTGGGAACTGGAAGCCGGAATGCCGAAATACCAGGTGCCCAGGTTCCAGGCGATGGCGGCGGCCAGCAGCGAGAAAACCATGGCCAGGCCGTGCCCGGTGTTGACGTTGATCAGCAACTCCACCGGCAACAGGTGGACGATGGCATAGGCAACACCGACACCACCGAGCAGCACGCCGAGGAAGTTGAAGACACCGGAGGCGAAGACCGCCAGTTGCGGGGGCATGGCCTTGGTGTAGATGACTGTCGCTACCGCGTTCGCGGTGTCATGAAAGCCATTGATGAACTCGAAGGCGAGTACGAAGGTCAAGGCGAGGATGAGGCTCACCAGTACCCACGCATCAAGTCCGCTGAATAATTCGATCATGAAGGTTTTCTGACCCGGTCATAAGGGGGCGCGATTATGCCAGAAATCCCCCGTAATCAATGCACTGGCTGCTGACGGGTGGAGGGCAGCAGAGTGCCGCAGGTTCACCCGTTCGGACGAGTGGCTGGAAGAAAAACGCGGCTAAAATCCACGAGAAAGCGACTATTTGGTATGAAAATCGTGAATTCTTGATGTCAGAAAAATTTCAAACGAACGTATGAAATTTGTCAGAAACCATTACGGTTTCATCTTCAATAGCTGATGCAGGCGCCGGGGTACCTGCATGGACAGGTACCGTTGCGGTCCGGAACGGGTCGGCGTCGGGGCTCAAGTCTCCTCGGGCTTGCCGTCCTTTTCCTGTTCCATCTTGCGCAGTTCTTCGGCGAATACCTGGTCCATCACCGTGGCACGCTTGCGCCAGGGCTTGCGTTCCGGTTCGGGTTGCGCGGCATAGGTGGTGACTTCGCCACCATAGACTTCCTTGAAACGTTGTTCCTGGCGCTCAAGTTCCGCGCGCAGTTCGTCTTTCGTCACAGTGCTACCTGTCGATCAAGTTACGCTGGCTTACGCGAGGCGTTAGTACTGAGGTGACGTCACGCGCGCGCGGCTACGGTTGCCAGAGTTGATAAAGGCTGTCGTAGCAACAGACTTTCGTCTGGTGTCGGCGCAGGGTTGCGCCTGACACGGGGATTCGGCAAGTCCAACAGGGAATCCATATCGACGAGGCCCGGACGGGCGACATCGTTGCCCGAGTATAGCAAGTGAAGGGAAGATGGATACGTCCAATTATGGGGTAGAAGAATCAGGACATTAAAAGAAGGGACTTTGTTTCCCTCTTTGTTACGTAAAACAATATATATGCAAGAACCGCTTGTTACGGGTTCAAAGAAAAACGGCCTCGCTGGTGGGCGAGGCCGTACCCGGGACTTCTACGGTGGGTACCTGACCAGTCTCTCCAAGAAGCCACAAGGGCGAAGGAAAGGTATAAGCAATTATGGCGTTTGGTCAATTGCGATTATCGGTCGATGGTTCGATAATCGCCCTCGTGAGAGTGTGACCGAGGTGAGTCATGAGCGATGAAACAGCCCCGAAGGGTTCAGGTTTGAGCGACCAGGTACGCAATTCATTCTCGTCACTGGCGCCGCCTATCGTGGCGTCGCCAGCCAGGCGCATCCAGGCGTTCACCGGCGATCCGGATTTCATGACTTCCCTGGCCCGTGGCCTGGCGGTGGTGCAGGCATTCCAGGAGCGCAAGCGACACCTGACCATCGCCCAGATCAGCCACCGTACGGAGATTCCCCGGGCGGCGGTGCGGCGCTGCCTGCATACCCTGATCAAGCTGGGCTATGCCACCACCGACGGGCGCACCTATTCCCTGCTGCCCAAGGTCCTGACCCTGGGCCACGCCTATCTGTCGTCTACGCCGCTGGCGGTTTCCGCCCAGCCGTACCTGGACCGCATGAGCGACCAACTGCATGAAGCCTGCAACATGGCGACCCTGGAAGGCGACGACATCCTTTATATAGCCCGGTCCGCCACCGTTCAGCGGCTGATATCGGTGGACCTGTCGGTGGGCGGGCGCCTTCCGGCCTACTGCACCTCGATGGGCCGCATTCTCCTCGCTGCCCTGGACGACGCCAGCCTCCATGAATACCTCGATCGCGCCGACCTGCAGCCCAAGACCAGCCGCACCATCCACGATCCGCAAGCGCTGCTCGAATGCCTGCAGGTGGTCCGCCAGCAAGGCTGGTGCATCGTTGATCAGGAACTGGAGCAAGGCCTGCGCTCCATCGCCGTGCCGGTCTACGATGCTTCGGGGCAGGTGCTGGCGGCGCTGAACGTCAGTACGCATGCCGGCAGGGTCAGCCGCAGCGAGCTGGAGCAGCGTTTCCTGCCGATCATGATCGCCGCCAGTCGCGATCTCAGCGCCCAGCTTTTCGCCTGAAAGGCATGCAAACCTGTTCGATAAACGCACACTGATGCGTTTATCGAATTGCGCGGTTTCGCGGCCCTTATTAATGTCGCTCGCAACGGCCGGCCTGACCGGTCCGTCAATAATAATGAGCGAGAGGCACAGTCCATGACCCGCACATCCATCCCTAGCCGCACCGGCTAGATCACTCGTTTACGCTTTACCAGATCGTCCTTGTCCAGACCCGCGCTTCGCGTTTAGCCAAGACGCGCTCGCGCCTGCTCGCCTGATTTATCGGATAACAACAATGAACAGCCCGCACGCTGCTACCGGAACTTCCCTGGACGTCCAGTCCTTCATCAATGCCCAACCCTTGTCGCGTTATCAGTGGCGGGTAGTGATCCTCTGTTTCCTGATCGTATTCCTCGATGGCCTGGACACCGCTGCCATGGGCTTCATCGCTCCGGCACTGTCCCAGGACTGGGGCATCGATCGCGCCAGCCTCGGCCCGGTGATGAGTGCCGCGTTGATCGGCATGGTCTTCGGTGCCCTGGGCTCCGGGCCGCTGGCCGACCGTTTCGGCCGCAAGGTAGTGCTGGTCGGTGCGGTCGTGGTGTTCGGCGGCTTCAGCCTGGCTTCGGCCTACAGCACCAATGTCGACCAGTTGCTGGTACTGCGCTTCCTGACCGGCCTGGGGCTGGGCGCCGGCATGCCAAACGCCACGACCCTGTTGTCGGAGTACACACCCGAGCGTTTGAAGTCGCTGCTGGTGACCAGCATGTTCTGCGGTTTCAACCTGGGCATGGCCGGTGGCGGTTTCATTTCCGCCAAGCTGATCCCGGCCTACGGCTGGCACAGCCTGCTGCTGATTGGCGGTTTGCTGCCGGTAGTGCTGGCGGTAGTCCTGGTGTTCTGGCTGCCGGAGTCGGCCCGCTTCCTGGTGGTGCGCAACCGTAGCATCGACAAGATCCGCAAGACCCTTGCCCCGATCGAGCCGGCCACCGTAGCCCAGGCCAGCAGCTTCAGCGTGCCGGAACAGAAGACCGTCAAGAGCCGCAACGTGCTGGCGGTGATCTTCTCCGGTACCTACAGCATTGGCACCCTGCTGCTGTGGCTGACCTATTTCATGGGTCTGGTGATCGTGTACCTGCTGACCAGTTGGCTGCCGACACTGATGCGCGACAGCGGTGCGAGCATGGAGCAGGCTGCGTTCATCGGCGCGCTGTTCCAGTTCGGTGGCGTGCTCAGTGCAGTGGGCGTCGGCTGGGCCATGGACCGCTTCAATCCGCACAAGGTCATCGGCACCTTCTACCTGCTGGCCGGGGTGTTCGCCTACGCGGTCGGGCAGAGCCTGGGCAATATCACACTGCTCGCGACCCTGGTGCTGATCGCCGGCATGTGCGTGAACGGCGCGCAATCGGCGATGCCTTCGCTGGCGGCACGCTTCTACCCGACCCAGGGGCGGGCGACCGGTGTGTCGTGGATGCTCGGGATCGGTCGCTTCGGCGCCATCCTCGGTGCCTGGATGGGCGCGACCCTGCTGGGCCTGGGCTGGAACTTCGAGCAGGTGCTGACGGCGCTGGTGATTCCGGCAGGCCTGGCCACCGTGGCGGTGATCGTCAAGGGTGTGGTCAGCCATGCTGATGCGACCTGATCGCTGATCTTCATTGCCCTTGAGGGCCTATCGCTGGCAAGCCAGCTCCCACACCCTGTGGGAGCTGGCTTGCCAGCGATAGGCCCTCAAACCCGCCACAACAATCCGTTCGATAATCGAACTCTATGCCGATTATCGGATTGAACCGCTCCAACCCCCGCCGTACTCTCATCTCCATACCACCCTGCCCACAGCGCCGGAACTCAGGAGAAGCCTTGATGCGTGATGTATTTATCTGCGACGCCATTCGTACACCCATCGGCCGTTTCGGCGGCGGGCTGGCCGGCGTGCGCGCCGACGACCTGGCGGCAGTCCCGCTGAAGGCGCTGATCGAGCGCAACCCGACCGTGCAATGGGACCAGATCGACGAAGTCTTCCTCGGCTGTGCCAACCAGGCCGGTGAAGACAACCGCAACGTGGCGCGCATGGCGCTGCTCCTGGCCGGACTGCCGGAGAGCGTGCCGGGCGTGACCCTCAACCGTCTCTGCGCTTCGGGCATGGACGCGGTGGGCACTGCCTTCCGCGCCATCGCCAGCGGCGAGATGGAACTGGCCATCGCCGGCGGCGTAGAGTCCATGTCCCGTGCACCGTTCGTCATGGGCAAGGCCGAAAGCGCTTACTCGCGCAACATGAAGCTGGAAGACACCACCATCGGCTGGCGTTTCATCAACCCGCTGATGAAAGCGCAATACGGCGTAGACGCCATGCCGCAAACCGCTGATAACGTCGCCGACGACTACAACGTTTCCCGCGCCGACCAGGACGCCTTTGCCCTGCGCAGCCAGCAGCGCACCGCGGCGGCACATGCCGCCGGTTTCTTTGCCGAGGAGATCGTCCCGGTACGTATTGCCCACAAGAAGGGCGAGACCGTGGTCGAGCATGACGAGCATCCGCGCGCGGACACCACCCTGGAAATCCTGAGCAAGCTGAAACCGGTCAATGGCCCGGACAAGACCGTCACCGCCGGCAATGCCTCGGGTGTCAACGACGGTGCTGCCGCGATGATCCTCGCCTCCGCCGAAGCCGTGAAGAAACACGGGCTGACCCCGCGTGCCCGCGTGCTCGGCATGGCCAGTGCCGGTGTGGCACCCCGGGTAATGGGGATCGGTCCGGTTCCGGCGGTGCTCAAGCTCACCGAGCGCCTGGGCCTGGCGGTCAGCGATTTCGATGTGATCGAGCTTAACGAAGCCTTCGCCAGCCAGGGCCTGGTGGTGTTGCGCGGCCTGGGGCTCGCCGATGACGCGCCGCAGGTCAACCCGAACGGCGGCGCCATCGCCCTCGGCCACCCGCTGGGCATGAGCGGTGCGCGTCTGATCCTGACCGCCTTGCACCAACTGGAAAAATCCGGTGGCCGCAAAGGCCTGGCGACCATGTGCGTCGGCGTCGGCCAAGGCCTCGCACTGGCCATCGAGCGCGTGTAAAACCAATGACCCCGGACGGACGGCCTCCACGCAAGGCCGGTCGTCCGGGGTGATTGTCAGGCGGAACGAGAGTGTTACCGGGTGTGTCTAGACTCGTTAATACACTCCAGGAGTATGCAGTCATGACCTCAAGCTATTACACCGGCGAAGAACGCAGCAAACGCATCTTCGCCATCGTCGGTGCGTCCTCGGGCAACCTGGTCGAATGGTTCGACTTCTACGTCTACGCCTTCTGCGCCATCTATTTCGCCCCCGCGTTCTTCCCGTCCGACGATCCCACGGTGCAATTGCTCAATACCGCCGGCGTGTTCGCCGCGGGCTTCCTGATGCGCCCGATCGGTGGCTGGCTGTTCGGCCGCATTGCCGACCGCCATGGCCGCAAGAATTCGATGATGATCTCGGTGCTGATGATGTGCGCCGGTTCGCTGGTGATCGCCTGCCTGCCGACCTACGCCAGCATCGGCGTGATGGCTCCGGCGCTGCTGCTGGTGGCGCGGCTGTTCCAGGGCCTGTCGGTCGGCGGCGAATACGGCACCACCGCGACCTACATGAGTGAAGTGGCCCTGCGTGGCCAACGTGGTTTCTTCGCCTCTTTCCAGTACGTAACCCTGATCGGCGGCCAGTTGCTGGCGGTGCTGGTGGTGGTGATCCTGCAACAGCTGCTGACCGAGGACGAACTGCGTGCCTGGGGCTGGCGGATTCCCTTCGTGATCGGCGCCATCGCCGCGGTGATCTCCCTGCTGCTGCGCCGCTCGCTGGAGGAAACCAGCAGTGCCGAAACCCGTAGCGACAAGGAAGCCGGCAGCATCAAGGGCCTGTTCCGCAACCACGCCGCGGCCTTTATCACCGTACTTGGCTACACTGCCGGCGGCTCGCTGATCTTCTACACCTTCACCACCTACATGCAGAAGTACCTGGTGAACACCGCCGGGATGAGCGCCAAGACCGCCAGCTTCATCATGACCGGCGCGCTGTTCCTGTACATGTGCATGCAGCCGCTGTTCGGCATGCTGTCCGACCGTATCGGCCGGCGCAATTCGATGCTGCTGTTCGGTGCCCTGGGCACGCTGTTCACCGTGCCGATCCTGATGGCCTTGAAAACCGTGACCAGCCCGTTCCTGGCCTTCGTGCTGATCACCCTGGCCCTGGCCATCGTCAGTTTCTACACCTCCATCAGCGGCCTGGTGAAGGCCGAGATGTTCCCGCCCCAGGTCCGGGCGCTGGGTGTTGGCCTGGCCTATGCCGTGGCCAACGCGGTGTTCGGCGGTTCGGCGGAGTTCGTCGCCCTGAGCCTGAAGGCTGCCCATGTTGAAAACGCGTTCTACTGGTACGTTACCGCGATGATGGCGATTGCCTTCCTGTTCAGCCTGCGCCTGCCGAAACAGGCCGCGTACCTGCACCACGATCATTGACCTATCGACGCGCTGCGCGCAGCGCGTCCTGTTGAAGGACCAGACATGCAACCACGTCCGGGCAACCAGCTGTTCGATGCCTACTTCACCGCACCGGCCATGCGCGAGATCTTTTCCGACCGTGGCCGGGTCCAGGGCATGCTCGATTTCGAGGCCGCCCTGGCCCGCGCCGAAGCCGCCGTCGGGGTAATCCCGGCGGTAGCGGTGGCGCCCATCGAAATGGCCTGCCAGGCCGAACGCTACGATTTTGCTGCACTGGCCGAGGCCATCGGCAGCGCCGGCAACTCGGCGATCCCGCTGGTCAAGGCATTGGGCAAGGTCATCGCCAGCGGTGTGGCCGAAGCCGAGCGCTATGTGCACCTGGGCGCTACCAGCCAGGATGCAATGGATACCGGGCTGGTCCTGCAACTGCGCGACGCCCTGGCCCTGATCGAAGACGAGCTGGCACAACTGACCGACGTGCTTGCCAAACAGGCCAGCGCTCATGCCGACACCCCGCTGGCCGGGCGCACCTGGCTGCAGCACGCGACCCCGGTAACCCTGGGCATGAAGATCGCCGGCTGGCTCGGCGCCCTCGACCGCAGCCGCCAGCGCCTGGCCGAACTCAAGCCGCGTCTGCTGACCCTGCAGTTCGGCGGTGCCTCCGGCACCCTGGCGGCGCTGGGCGACAAGGCGCTGCCGATCGCCGAGGCCCTGGCCGACCAGCTCAAGCTGGGCTTGCCGGAACAACCCTGGCACACCCAGCGCGACCGTCTTGTCGAATTCGCCTCGGTCCTCGGCCTAGTCGCCGGCAGCCTGGGCAAGATGGGCCGCGATGTCAGCCTGTTGATGCAGACCGAAGCCGGTGAGGTGTTCGAGCCGTCGGCGCCGGGCAAGGGCGGTTCCTCGACCATGCCGCACAAGCGCAACCCGGTTGGCGCGGCGGTGCTGATCGGTGCCGCGACCCGCGTGCCCGGCCTGATCGCCACCTTGTACTCGGCGATGCCTCAGGAGCACGAACGCAGCCTCGGCCTGTGGCATGCCGAATGGGAAACCCTGCCGGAAATCTGCTGCCTGGTCTCGGGAGCGCTACGTCAGGCGCGGATCATTGCCGAGGGCCTGGAAGTGGATGCCGAGCGCATGCGCCGCAACCTCGATCTGACCCAGGGCCTGGTGCTGGCCGAGGCCGTCAGTATCGTCCTC
Source organism: Pseudomonas sp. GD04058 (assembly GCF_029836855.1). NCBI lineage: Bacteria > Pseudomonadati > Pseudomonadota > Gammaproteobacteria > Pseudomonadales > Pseudomonadaceae > Pseudomonas > Pseudomonas sp. GD04058. The sequence goes on along the minus strand of NZ_JAOECN010000009.1, from coordinate 16,733 downwards.
GCCCAGCGCCTCGGGCGCGACCATGCGCACCATCTGCTGGAAACCTGCTGCAAGCGTGCGGTGGCCGAACAGCGTCACCTGCGCGCCGTGCTCGGCGACGATGCCCAGGTGAGCGCGGAACTGTCCGCCGAAGAACTCGACCGCCTGCTCGACCCGGCCAACTACCTCGGCCAGGCCAAGGCCTGGGTCGAGCGTGCAGTGGCCGAACATCAACGATTCAAAGCCTGAAGGAGGCTGCTGTGGGAAGCGTACAACTCGCCGATGGCGTTCTGAATTACCAGCTCGACGGTCCTGAAGGCGCACCGGTGCTGGTGCTGTCCAACTCGCTGGGCACCAACCTGCATATGTGGGACACCCAGGTCCCGGCGTTCGCCGCGCACTTTCGTGTGCTGCGCTACGACACCCGTGGCCATGGCCAGTCGCTGGTCACCGAAGGGCCGTACAGTATCGAGCAACTGGGGCGCGACGTGCTCTCGCTGCTGGATGCGCTGGAGATCGACAAGGCGCATTTCTGCGGCCTGTCCATGGGCGGCCTGATCGGCCAGTGGCTGGGGATCAACGCCCCCGGGCGCCTGGACCGCCTGGTGGTGTGCAACACCGCCGCGAAGATCGCTTCGCCCGAGGTCTGGAACCCGCGGATCGAAACCGTGCTGCGTGACCGCGAGGCGGCCATGGTCGGCCTGCGCGATGCATCCATCGCGCGCTGGTTCACCCCGGCGTATTCCGAAGCCAATCCCGAGTCGGCCAAGCGCATCACCGATATGCTCGCGGCCACCTCGCCCGAAGGCTACGCGGCTAACTGCGCGGCCGTGCGCGATGCCGATTTTCGCGATCGACTCGGTGAGATCAAGGCGCCGCTGCTGGTGATTTCCGGTACCGCCGATGCGGTCACGCCGCCATCGGGCGGGCTGTTCATCCAGGAGCATGTGCCCGGTGCCGAATACGCCGAGTTCCATGCCGCCCACCTGTCCAACGTCGAAGTGGGCGAGCCGTTCAGCCGCCGCGTCATCGATTTCCTGCTGGCCCGTTGAGGAGCTGTACCCGTGGATGAGAAACAACGTTACGACGCCGGCATGCAGGTTCGCCGTGCGGTGCTGGGCGATGCCCATGTCGATCGCAGCCTGACCAACCTCACCGAATTCAACAGTGAGTTCCAGGAAATGATCACCCGGCACGCCTGGGGTGATATCTGGACCCGCCCGGGTCTGCCGCGCCACACCCGCAGCCTGATCACCATCGCCATGCTCATCGGCATGAACCGCAACGAAGAGCTCAAGCTGCACCTGCGCGCCGCCGCCAACAACGGCGTAACCCGCGACGAGATCAAGGAAGTGCTGATGCAAAGCGCGATCTACTGCGGCATTCCCGCGGCCAATGCCACCTTCCACCTGGCTGAGTCGGTGTGGGATGAGCTTGGGGTCGAATCGCGTACCTAAGAACGACGCGTACCCTGTGGGAGCGGGTTCACCCGCGATTACGTCGGTGAATTCACCATTGCAATCGCGGGTAAACCCGCTCCCACAAAGTTAGGCAGTCGCTTTCTTCTGCCGAACACGAACCGGCCCCGCGTTCCGCTCGATGTCTGCCTTCAACGCCGGCAACAGCCCGAACATGAACGCCAACTCCGCCACCACGAACAACGGCCCGACGATCAGCCCGCTGACATCGTCGACGAACGCCGGCTTGCGTCCCTCGTAGTAGTGCCCGACGAACTGGATCACCCAGCCCACGAAAAACAGCCCCAGCCCGGCTCCCAGCCACACCCCGGTGCTCTGCAGCGCCAGCACTTTCCCGGCCCACAGGCATAACAGCAACAGCCCGGTCATCAGCACGCCCAGGTTCAGGTTCAGCCGCAAGTAGAACCCCATCGACAGTAACGCCACCAGCAACGCCGGCGATAGCCACAACCCGCCCAGTTCGACACCCGGCCGCGACAGCAGCACGGTCACCGCCACCACGATCATCGGGATGCCAACGAAGTGCGTGGCGATATTGCGCGGATCACGGTGGTAGCTGGCGTATTGACTCAGATGTTCAACGAGGTTTTTCATTGTTGTTCCTCCGTCAGGGATGACCCAGCATGCCCGGCGGGCCCGCCCCAGTCTGTCGCCTGCCCGACAGTCGCTTCCGAGGCTCCGGATGAACGATACCCACGCCTGGCGCGAACAGTTGCAACACGGTCATTGGTTCAGGCAGTTATCGCCTGCCTTGCAGGACCGCCTGCTGGAGGCCGCCCGGCCCTTGGTGCTGGCCGCAGGCGAGCGCCTGTTCCAGCGCGGCGATGCGCCCTGCGGCCTGTATGCGGTGTTGTCCGGGGCGATACGCATCGGAGCGTTGAGCGCCGATGGCAAGGAAGCACTGCTGACCCTGGTCGAGGCGCCGCACTGGTTCGGTGAGATCTGCCTGTTCGACGGCCAGCCGCGCACCCACGACGCCTATGCCGAAGGCGCGACCCGGCTGTTGCGGGTGCCGCAGGCCAGCGTGCAGGCGTTGCTCGACGAGCAGCCCCGCTATTGGCGCGAGTTCGCCCTGCTCATGAGCCACAAGCTGCGCCTGGCCTTCGTCGCGCTGGAGCAGCAGAGCCTGATGGGGGCCGCGCCTCGCGTGGCCTTCCGCCTGCTGCAGATGGCCGCAGGCTACGGCGAGGTGGACGGCCCCCGGCGGGTGCTGCACCTGTCCCAGGAGCAACTGGCGCTGATGCTCTCGCTGTCACGCCAGACCACTAACCAGATCCTCAAGAACCTGCAGCAGGAAGGCGCGCTGCGCCTGGGCTACGGCGAGATCGAGATTGTCGATAGCGCCCGTCTCGAGCAGCTAGCCAAGGGCTAGTTCGTTGGCCGCCGGTTGGTGGTCGAGCTGCACCAGCGTTTCGATCATCGCCCGCGCCGCCGGTGACAGCCGATAACCGCTGCGGCTGACGATGCCGCAGCGGGCCTTGAGGCTTTCCTGGTTCACCGGCAGGTTGCGCCAATGCAGTTCCACCAGCTCCCCTGTGGCGATCTCGTTGGCGAAGGCTTCTTCCGGACCGATGCCGATGGCATTACTGTCCAGCACCACCTTCAGCAGGGTCGGCAGGTGCTCGGTCTGTACCTGGGGCGAGAAGTCGGTCTTGCCGCTGAGGTTGGCCAGCAGCTTGCGTGCGCCGGGGAGTATCTGCGGCGTGGCCAGCGGATAGTCGAACAGGTCGTTGGTGGACAGGCTGTCCTTGCTCAGCAGCGGATGTCCCGGCCGACAGAAGAACAGGCCGCGGCGGGGAGTCAGGGCGCGGGTCTGGAAGTTCGGGTCGGCTTCGAAATGACGGATATCGGCGATAAAGAACTCGATTTCTTCGCGGCTGAGAGCGCGACTCAGGTTTTCCCAGTTGTCCACGCGCAGGCGCGTCTGTACCCGGGGATGGGCCTTGAGGAAGCTGGTCAGGGCACGTGGCACCAGGTCTACGGCGGGGGCGGGGCCTGCGCCGAAGTGCAGTTCGCCGGCATCGAGCTTGGTCATGCGACGCACGTCGTTGCTAAGTTGGTTGGCGCCCTGGACCAGGCGCAAGGCGTGCTGCAGGACCATCTGGCCTTCGGGAGTCGGGCGCAGGTCCTTGTTGCCGCGATCTACCAGGATGCAGCCCAGTTCCTGTTCCAGGCCCTGGATGCTGCGGCTGAAGGCCGGCTGGGTGATGCCCATGGCTTCCGCGGCACGCACGAAGCTGCGGTGATCGTTGAGCGCGATGAAATAGCGCAGTTGGCGGAGATCCATTTGAAGTACCGGTGTTTCAGGGCGGGGCAGTGTTGCCAATGGGACCGTTGCGCGGTCCTTCGCGGGCAAGCCACGCTCCTACAAGCGCGTCGTGTACTGCCCTCGGCATCACCGATGAAAACCGGTGTTGTAAAGCCAGATGCTTATTTCGTCCAAGAATGAATTCTTGACTGGTTAGCTCGGTATTGCATAAGCAAAACGGGCGACGGCGAGAGAGGGGCCGCCGCCGCCCCAAGGGTCAGAGCAGGCTGATCGGGTAGCTGATGATCAGGCGGTTCTCATCGAAGGCATTGGTGCTGTAGTCCCGGCGCATCGTGGAGTTGCGCCATTTCACCGACAGGTTCTTCAGGGTGCCGGACTGGATCACGTAGGCCAGCTCCGATTCCCGCGCCCATTCCTTGCCGTCGTCGACGGTAGCGGTATGCACGTTGTCACCCTTGATGTAGCGGTTCATCAGGGTCAGGCCAGGCACGCCGAGGGCAGCGAAGTTGTAGTCGTGGCGCAACTGCCAGGAACGTTCCTTGGCGTTGTCGAAGCTGGAGTTGTAGCTGTCGTTGGCCAGTGTTCCGCCGCTGGTGCCGTTGACCCGCATCCACTGATCGTCACCGCTGACTTTCTGCAGGCCGACGTAGAAGGTGTTGCCGCCGTACTTGGCCGAGAGCATGGCCGAGGCGGTGCGGTTGTCCAGGTCGCCGGCGCGGGCCGAGCCGTCTTCCTTGCCGAGGAAGTAGCCGAGGTTGGCACCCAGGGTCCAGTCGCCCAGCGGCTGGCTGTGCACCAGGTTGATGTACTGCTGTTGGTAGATGTCCTTCAGTTGCGCGTTCCACAGGCCGACCATGGTGCGCTTTTCGTTGAAGGTGAACTCACCGCCGGCGAAGTTGAAGCGGTCCGAGGTGAAGGCCGCCTTGCCGTTCATGAACATGTCTTCCATGCTCGCGTCGTTGCGCGGGCTGTTGCCGCGGAACTGGCCGGCATAGAGGGTCAGGCCGTCGATTTCCTGGGAGGTGACCTGGCCGCCGCGGAAGGTCTGCGGCAGTGAGCGGCCGTCGTCGGAACGCAGGATCGGCAGCACTGGCATCCATTCGCCGACCTTCAGTTCGGTCTTGGAGATCTTCGCTTTCAGGGCCACACCGAGACGGCCGAAGTCGTCGGCCGGACGGCCATCGTCATGCACCGGCAGCAGGTGGGTGCCCGCCGTGCCCTTGCCGCCATCGAGCTTGACCGAGTACAGGCCGAGGATATCCACGCCGAAGCCGACGGTGCCTTGGGTGAAGCCCGATTTGGCGTCGAGGATGAAGCTCTGGGTCCATTCTTCGGCCTTGCCCTGGGGGTTGGCCGGGTCGACGAAGTTACGGTTGATGTAGAAGTTGCGCAGGTTGAGGTTGGCCTTGGCGTCCTCGAGAAAACCGCTTTCAGCGGCCATGGCGGGGAGGGCGCAGGTCATGGCGAGAACGCCGGGAAGCAGGTGCCGTGCTGTGTGCGGAGTGTTCTTCATCGATGTATCTCTTGTTTTTATGTAAGCCGAAACCATCCGCTGCGACTGGAAAGGCGCAGATCGGGTTGCGTGCTTTTTGGGTGTGCTTGGGGACAAGCGGCAGGGAGGATGGTGCTGTGCGGGGCGGGGGTGAATCAATTCGTTACAGGCGGTTTTGGGCGATAATCGAACACTAACTGAATAGTTAGTTTTATTTATTCAGGAAATCTCTGTGGACTTGAGGGCCTCATCGCTGGCAAGCCAGCTCCCACACCGCCGAACCTGTGGGAGCTGGCTTGCCAGCGATGAGGCCCTTGAGTGAACACCGATAAAAAAGCCCACCTGGGAGGTGGGCTCTTTGTTCACAGCGCTACAGCATCAACGCGAAGCCTGGGCATCCCCGGTCTTCTCGTACCAGCCGCCACCCAGTGCCTTGTACAGGTTCACCTCGCTGACCAGTTGCGACAGCCGGTCGCCGATCAGTGCCTGCTGCGCGCTGAACAGGTTGCGCTGGGCATCGAGGAACACCAGGTTGCTGTCGACGCCGATGCGGTAGCGACGCTCGGCCAGGCGGTAGTAATCCTGGTTGGCGGCGACCAGGTCGCGCTGGGCCTGCAACTGTTCGTTGTAGGTCTGGCGTGCGGCGAGGCCATCGGAGACTTCCTGGAAGGCGGTCTGGATGGTCTTTTCGTACCTGGCAACGTTGATGTCCTTCTGGATTTTCGAGTAATCCAGGCTGGCCTTCAGCGCACCGGCATTGAAGATTGGCAGGCTGATCGACGGCTGGAACAGCCAGGTACCCGAACCGCCCTTGAACAGCCCGTCCATGTCCGGGCTCAGGGTCCCTGCATTGGCGGTCAGGCTGATGCGCGGAAAGAATGCCGCACGGGCCGCGCCGATATTGGCGTTGGCCGCCTTGAGCAGGTGCTCGGCTTCCATGATGTCGGGGCGCCGGGTCAACAGGTCCGACGGCAGGCCGGCAGGCATTTCCGAAAGCAGGTCGCTGTCCAGCGGCCTGGCCGCCGGCAGGTTCACCGGCAGCCCGGCACCGACCAGCAGGGTCAGCGCGTTGAGGTCCTGGGCTACCAGGCGCTGATACTGCGCCAGCTTGACCCGCGCGCCTTCCACAGCGGTGCGCGACTGGCTCAGGTCGAGCGCCGACGCCACGCCGACCTCGGCGCTGCGCTGGGTCAGCTTGAAGCTTTCTTCGTAGGTCTTGAGGGTCTCTTCGGTCAACTTGAGCAGCGACTGGTCGGCCTGCCAGGTGAACCAGGCATTGGCGACGCTGGCCACCAGGGCGATCTGCGTCGAGCGACGCGCCTGCTCGCTGGACAGGTAGGTTTCCAGGGCCTGCTCGCTGAGGCTGCGCACCCGGCCGAACAGGTCCAGCTCGTAGGCGCTGACGCCGACGGTGGCGGAGTACTGGCTGGTGATGCCGGAGCGACCGGTCTGCGACATGTCCGCCGGAACCCGCTGGCGCGAACCGCTGGCGTCGGCCGACACCGCCGGGAACAGGTCGGCACGCTGGATGCGGTACTGGGCGCGGTAGGCGTCGATGTTCAACGCCGCGACACGCAGGTCGCGGTTGTTTTCCAGCGAGCTCTGGATCAGTTGCTGCAGCGCCGGATCATGGAAGAACTGGCGCCAGCCCTGTTCGGCCGCGGCGACCTGGGCCGACTCGGCCGGCGAGTACGCCGGGCCGGTCGGCCACTGGGCCGCCACCGGCGCCTCGGGGGTCTTGTACTCGGGAATCAGCGAGCAACCGCTCAGGATGAACGCGGTCACCGCCAGGGACATCAAGGACTTGGTCATTGCCCAGCCTCATAACGTGGGGTTTCAGGTGTGGCGTCTTCTTCCGGCTTCTTGCTGCCGAACCACGACGACACGCTTACGAAGAACAGCGGTACCCAGAAGATGGCCAGGATGGTCGCGGTGAGCATGCCGCCGATCACCCCGGTACCGATCGCGTGCTGGCTGCCCGAGCCTGCGCCGCTGGCGATGGCCAACGGTACCACGCCGAGGATGAATGCCAGCGAGGTCATGATGATCGGGCGCAGACGCATGCGGCAGGCCTCGATGGCCGCGTCGATCAGGCTGCGGCCCTGCTCGTGCAGTTCCTTGGCGAACTCGACGATCAGGATGGCGTTTTTCGCCGCCAGGCCGATGGTCGTCAACAGCCCCACCTGGAAGTACACGTCGTTGGACAGTCCGCGCAGGCTGGTGGCCAGCAGCGCACCAATGATCCCCAGGGGCACCACGAGCATGACCGCGATCGGGATCGACCAGCTTTCATACAGCGCGGCCAGGCAGAGGAACACCATCAGCAGCGACAGGGCATACAGGGCCGGTGCCTGGGAGCCCGACAGGCGCTCCTCGTAGGACAGGCCGGTCCAGGAGTAGCCGATACCCGACGGCAGTTGCGCAATGATCCGCTCGACTTCGGCCATGGCCTCGCCGGTACTGTAGCCGGGAGCCGGCGCACCGAGGATTTCCACCGCCTCGACGCCGTTGTAGCGCGACAGCTTGGGCGAGCCGTAGATCCACTCGCCGTGGGCGAAGGACGAGAACGGCACCATCTCGCCAGCAGCGTTACGTACGTACCATTTCTGCAGGTCTTCCGGGCTCATCCGCGACGAAGCTTCGCCCTGGATGTAGACCTTCTTGACCCGGCCACGGTCGATGAAGTCGTTGACGTAGCTGGCACCCAGGGCAATCGACAGGGTGTTGTTGATATCGGCGATGGTCACGCCCAGGGCACTGGCGCGCTCGTCGTCGACGGTCAACTGGTACTGCGGCTCGTCGTTCAGGCCGTTGGGACGTACTGCCGAGAGAATCTTGCTTTGCGCCGCCAGGCCGAGGAACTGGTTGCGCGCTTCCATCAGCTTGTTGTGGCCGACGCCGGCACGGTCCTGCAGGAACACGTCGAAACCGGTGGCGTTACCCAGCTCCAATACCGCAGGCGGGGCGAAGGCGAACACCATGGCGTCGCGGAAGCTGAAGAAGTGCTGCTGGGCGCGGGCCGCCAGATTGAACACGTTGTTCTCGGCGGAGCGCTCGCCCCACGGCTTGAGCATGATGAAGGCCATGCCCGAGCTCTGGCCACGGCCGGCGAAGTTGAAGCCGGTCACGGTGAACACGGAGGAGACGGTATCGGCTTCCTTGTCCAGCAGGTATTCGCGCATCTGGTCGACTACCACCTGGGTGCGCTCGGCACTGGAACCGGCCGGGGTTTGCACCTGGGCGAACAGAACGCCCTGGTCTTCCTCGGGCAGGAACGCGGTAGGGATGCGGGTGAACAGCCAGACCATGCCGACCACGATCAGCAGGTACGCCAGCAGGTACGGCGCCTTGTGCCGCAGCATGTTGCCCACGCCGCGCTCGTAGCTCTGCACGCTGCGGTCGAAGTTGCGGTTGAACCAGCCGAAGAAACCACGCTTGGCGGTGTGGTGCTCGCCCTTCTTGACCGGCTTGAGCATGGTTGCGCACAGCGCCGGGGTGAAGATCAGCGCTACCAGCACCGACAGGGCCATGGCCGAGACGATGGTGATGGAGAACTGCTTGTAGATCACACCGGTGGAGCCGCCGAAGAACGCCATCGGCAGGAGTACCGCCGAAAGCACCAGGGCGATGCCCACCAGCGCACCCTGGATCTGGCCCATGGATTTCTTGGTCGCTTCCTTGGGCGATAGTCCCTCTTCGGTCATCACCCGTTCGACGTTTTCCACCACGACGATGGCGTCGTCCACCAATAGACCGATGGCCAGGACCATGCCGAACATGGTCAGGGTGTTGATGCTGAAGCCGGCCGCCGCGAGGATGCCGAAGGTGCCGAGCAGTACCACCGGCACCGTCATGGTGGTGATCACCGTGGCGCGGAAGTTTTGCAGGAACAGGTACATCACCAGGAACACCAGCACGATCGCTTCGATCAGGGTGTGGATCACACCGCTGATGGACTCGGTCACCACCGGCGTGGTGTCGTACGGGAAGACCGCTTTCATGCCCGGCGGGAAGAACGGCTCCAGGTCGGAGATGGTCTTGCGCAGGGCCTTGGCGGTATCCAGGGCGTTGGCGCCGGTGGCCAGTTTCACCGCCAGGCCGGAGGCCGGCTTGCCGTTGAACTGGGCGCTGACCGCATAGTTTTCACCGCCCAGGCCGACCTTGGCGACATCGCCCAGGCGCACCTGCGAACCGTCGCGGTTGACCTTGAGCAGGATCTTCTCGAACTGCTCGGCGGTCTGCAGGCGGGTCTTGCCGATGATGGTGGCGTTCAGCTGCTGGCCGGGCAGGGCGGGCAGGCCGCCGAGCTGGCCGGAGGACACCTGGACGTTCTGTGCGGCGACCGCGGTTTTGACATCGACCGGGGTCAGCTGGAATTTGTTCAGCTTGGCCGGGTCGAGCCAGATGCGCATGGCGTACTGGGCACCGAAGACCTGGAAGTCACCAACACCGGCGGTGCGGGAAATCGGGTCCTGCATGTTGGAGACGATGTAGTTGGCCAGGTCGTCCTTGGTCATGCTGCCGTCTTCGGAAACCAGGCCGATCACCAGCAGGAAGTTCTTCACCGCCTTGGTCACGCGGATACCCTGCTGCTGCACTTCTTGCGGCAGCAGCGGGGTGGCCAGATTCAGCTTGTTCTGCACCTGGACCTGGGCCGTGTCGGGGTTGGTGCCCTGCTCGAAGGTCGCGGTAATGGTCATGCTGCCGTCGGAGTTACTTTCCGACGATACATAGCGAAGGTTGTCGATACCGTTGAGCTGCTGCTCGATCACCTGGACCACGGTGTCCTGCACGGTCTGCGCCGAAGCGCCCGGGTAGGTCACGGCGATGGCGATCGCCGGCGGAGCGATGCTCGGATACTGGTTGATCGGCAACTTGAGGATCGACAACGCCCCGACCAGCATGATCACCAGGGCGATCACCCAGGCGAAGATCGGGCGATCGATAAAGAATCTCGACATGGTTTACTCCCCTTTGGCCCCTGCGCTCGCGGCACTGGCCTGGGTTGGCTGGGCAGGCTTGACGTTGGTCGCATCGCTGACCTTCACCTCGATGCCTGGCTTGACGTACTGCAGGCCCTCGGTAATCAGGCGGTCACCGGCATTCAGGCCTTCTTCCACCAGCCAGTCGTTACCGACGGTGCGGCTGGCCTTGAGCTGGCGCAGCTCTACCTTGTTGTCCTGGTTGACCACCAGGGCAGTGGCCTGGCCTTTGAGGTCGCGGGTCACGCCTTGCTGCGGCGCGAGGATGGCGGTTTCGTTGACGCCGTTGTTCAGGCGGGCATGAACGAACATGCCGGGCAGCAGGTTGTGTTCCGGGTTGGGGAACACGGCACGCAGGGTCACCGAGCCGGTGGTTTCGTCGACCGATACTTCCGAGAACTCCAGGCGACCTTTCTGCTTGTAATCGCTGCCATCTTCCAGCTTCAGGCTGACTTCGGCGGCGTTGTCGCCAACCTTCTTCAGCTTGCCGCTCTCCAGCTCGCGACGCAGCTTGAGCAGTTCGGCGGAAGACTGCGTCACATCGACGTAGATCGGGTCGAGCTGCTGGATGGTGGCCATGGCCGTGGCCTGGCCGTTGCTGACCAGGGCACCTTCGGTGACTGCGGAGCGACCGATACGGCCGCTGAGCGGGGCGAGCACCTTGGTGTAGCGCAGATCGATCTCGGCGCTCTTCAGCGTGGCTTCAGCCTGCAAACGTTTGGCCAATGCATCGTCGTAGTCCTGGCGGCTGATGGCGCGTTCGTCCACCAACTGCTTGTAGCGATCGGACAGCGAGCGGGTCGATTGCAGGTTGGCCTTGGCGCTGGCCAGGGTCGCTTCGTAGACCGACGGGTCGATCTGGTAGAGCTGCTGGCCTTCCTTCACCTCCGAGCCTTCCTTGAACAGGCGCTTGAGGATGATGCCGTTGACCTGTGGACGTACTTCCGCCACCCGGTACGCGATGGTGCGGCCCGGCAGGTCGGAGACGAGGGTATAGGATTGCGGCTGGAGGGTGACGACGCCGACCTGAGGAGCCTGCGCCACGGGCGCCGCTTCTTCCTTTTTACAGCCGCTGAGCAGTGTTGCCAGGGCGACGGCGGATACCAGAGCGGTAACAGCTGGCTTGAGTTGCATGAAGATCCTCGGGTCAGAATAGAGCTGAAGACGCTCAAGAATAATGGAAAACGGATTAAGGAAAATTAACGGGTCCGGCTAGATAAGTAGCATGCTAAGGAATATACTTACATTCATGCTTGTTTGTAAATACCCGCTACCTTGTCAAATACAAGCTGCAAGGCGCGATACCAGAACTCCCGGCGGGCGCCCTGAACAAGGCCGCCGCCGCTCAGAACCCGGTTACCCGACGCAGGCGACCGGCTCCTTGATGAGGTTGTACTGCCATGGTCCGTCGAACCAAAGAGGAAGCACAGGAAACCCGTAACCAGATTCTCGAAGCTGCGGAAAAAGCCTTCTACAAGCGTGGAATAGCGCGTACCACCCTGGCGGATATCGCCGAGCTGGCGGGCGTCACCCGGGGCGCCATCTATTGGCACTTCGATAACAAGGCCGAGCTGGTCGAGGCCCTGCTCGACAGCTTGCAGGAACCGCTGGACGCCCTGGCCCGCGCCAGCGAAAGCGAGGACGAACCCGACCCGCTGGGTTGCATGCGCAAACTGCTGGTGCAGTTGATGCACCGGATGGCCAGTGATCCGAAAACCCGGCGCATCAATGAGATTCTTCATCACAAGTGCGAATTCACCGATGAAATGTGCGAGATCCGCGCCCAGCGGCAGAACGCGACGACCGATTGTCACGAGCGCATCACCCGTAGCCTGAGCAATGCCGTCAAGCGCGGGCAGTTGCCGGCCGATACCGATCCGCAGCGTGCGGCGCTGGCCATGTTCGCTTACATCGACGGGCTGATCCGGCGCTGGCTGCTGTTGCCGGACAGCTTCGACCTGCTCGGCGATGCCGAACGGTGGATCGATGCGGGGCTGGACATGCTGCGCTTGAGCCCCTCCCTGCGCAATTGAGGTTTTGTGAGCATTTGTGAATCTTTGTATTTCCAGATTCCGTTGGTAGTGTAGGCGCCGGTCCAGACGAAAGTCGGACCGGCGTCAACATTATGTAGGCTTGGGTCCGTCCGGATACTTAGCTGGCTAATTAAATTTTCTTCATCGAGTCCGCACATGACCGCGCAAACCCCGACACTGAAAGGCGCCGATCAACCGCTGCGGGGGATCGCCCTGATCTGTCTGGCGGTCTTGCTGTTCGCCAGCCACGACGCCTTGTCCAAGTACCTGTCCGGGTTCTACGCCATCGTCATGGTGGTATGGGCGCGCTATGTGGTTCACACCCTGTTGATGCTGGTGGTGTTCGTGCCGCGCACCGGGCTTTCGGCGGTGGTGCGTACGCGGCGGCCGTTGCTGCAACTGGCGCGAGCGCTGTGCCTGATCGGCACCAGCCTGCTTTTCACCACCGGCCTGCGCTATATCCCGCTGGCCGAAGCGACTGCGGTCAACTTCCTCGCGCCCTTGATGGTCACTGCGCTGTCGGTGCCATTGCTCGGCGAGCGGGTTACCCGAGGGCAATGGATGGCCGTGTCGGCAGGCTTTATCGGTGTGCTGATCGTGATCCGGCCGGGCGGCGCGTTGTTCACCCCGGCCATCCTGTTGCCCTTGGGCTCGGCCTTCTGTTTCGGCTGCTACCAGTTGCTCACCCGCAAGCTCAGCGCCACCGACAGCCCGACCACCAGCAACTTCCTTACCGGCATCTTCAACAGCCTGATCATGACTGCCCTGGTGCCGTTCTTCTGGACCCTGCCCAGCTTCACCCACGGCCTGTTCATGATTGGCCTGGGCACCTGCGGCATGCTCGGCCACATGCTCCTGACCTCAGCGTTCAAACATGCGGCACCGGCCATGCTGGCGCCGTTCAGTTACGGGCAGATCCTCTTTGCTGGAATGTTCGGCTACCTGGTCTTTGGCCACAGCCCGGATATCTACGGCGTGGTCGGCATCGCCATCATCTGCCTCAGTGGCCTGGCCGTGGCCTGGGTGCAGCGGCGCGGCTGATCAGTGCCCACGCAGTTCGCGGTTGGGCAGGGCCAGCGCAGCGGCCAGGCCCAGCAGCGAAATCGAGGCGCTGCCCAGCAGCAGGTTGCGGAAGGTCACCGACAGCTCGGCCTGTACCTGAAGACTCGCCTCGCCGGTACGCAGGCTGCCCAGCAGGGCCTCGCCGGCCAGCGCATAGCCACCGTCCTGCAGCATCGCCAGCAACAGCGCCGACATCAGTGCCACGCCCATCGCACCGCCGAGGGAGCGGAACAGGTTGGTGGTACTGGTGGCGACGCCGATATCCTGCGGCTGCACGGAACTCTGTGCCGCCACCAGCGAGGTCGGGAACTGCGTGCCGCCGGCGATGCCGGTCAGCAGCATGAAGAAGCCACTGAGCAGGGTGGCTGACGGCGGGCTGAACGCCATGCCGATGATCGCCAGCGGCATCAGCACACTACCGAACAGGATCTGCGGCTTGAAGCGCCCGGTCAGGTTGGTCAGGCGCCCTGCGCAATAGGCGCCGATCGGCAGGCCCATGGCCAGCGGCAGCAGGTGTAGCGCCGCGCTATCGGCGCCGGCGCCGGTGATGCTCTGGTAGCGCAGAGGCATCAGCATGGTCAGGGAGATGGCCTGGAAACTGGTGAAGAAGATCGCGCACCAGCACAGCACCGCGACCTTGTTGCCGAACAGCTTCAAGGGCAGCAATGGCTCCGGTGCGCGGCGCTCATACAGGATGAACAGGGTCAGGCCGACCAGCGCCACCCCGAGCAGTGCCAGCACCGCCTCGCCATGCCAGGCATGGCCCTGGCCGATCAGGGTAATGGCCAGCAGCAGGCTGGTCAGGCCGAGGATCAGCAGCAGCGCGCCGGGGTAATCCACCTTGGCCGCCCGCTGTGGCGTCGCCAGTCCGCGCAGGCTGTTGCGTGTCACCCACCAGGCGACCAGGCCCAGTGGCAGATTCAGCCAGAACACCCAGCGCCATGACAGGTACTCGGTCAGCAAGCCGCCCAATACCGGCCCGACCACGCTGGCGGCGGCGTACATGCTGCTGAAGTAGCCCTGGTAGCGCCCGCGTTCCCGTGGCGGGACCAGATCGCCGAGGATCGCCTGGCTCACCGAGACCATGCCGCCCGCGCCGATGCCCTGGATCACCCGCGCCAGTACCAGTTGTTCCATGCTTTGGGCCATGGCACAGCACACCGAGGCCAGGGTAAAGATAGCCGTACCGCCGAGGATCATTCGCCGACGGCCATAGAGATCGCCCAGCTTGCCGTAGATCGGCGTGGCCACGGTCATTGCCACCATATAGCCGGAAATCACCCAGGCCAGCAGGCCGACATCATTGAACTGCGCGGAAATCGCCGGCATGGACACGGCAATGATGGTCTGGTCGAGGGCACCGAGAAAGATCGCCAGCATCAGGGCGACGAGCACGGTACGGATGGCGGGTTGGGGTGGTGTGGTGGGTAGGGTCACGGCGGGGCTCGGATGTTTTTTCACGCGAGTTTAACCGATAGCTTGCTAAGCGTCTTCACAGGCCTCATCGCTGGCAGCGGTGCATACAATCCCTGTGGGAGCTGGCTTGCCAGCGATGAGGCCGCTACAGGCGACCCCTATCTCAACGCGCTAAGCGTGGCCGTATGCGGCACACAATGGACCAGCGAACAACTCGCCGCGGACCAGGGCTGGTTACGCGCCTGCTCGACCCGCCAGGCAGCTGTGGCATACAGCCCCATGACGGCGGCGATGGCGAAGACGACCGCGCATTTCCTGGATTTGACACCCATGATGCTGACCTCCCGCTACGACACACCCTGCTACAAGCCTAGTTCACTTATGACAGGTCGCGATCCCATTCCGGCGGATCGGTGAAGCGTTCGGCGAGGAAGTCCAACATGCTGCGCAAGGTCGCCGGCATATGCTTGCGCGAGGTGTACACCGCATGCAGGTTCAGGGTCTTCGGCCGGGCCTGGGGCAGCAGTTGCACCAATTCGCCACTGCGCAGCGGCCGGTGTGCCAGGTAGGTCGGCAGCATGGCGATACCGGCGCCGGCCAGGGCCGCCTGTTGCAAGGTCAGGGCCTCGTTGGCGCTGATAGTGCCCTGGATCGGTACCGACACGTTTTCCCCGTCCACCTCGAAATGCCAGAGGCTATGGCCGAAGTAGGAATGGGTCAGGCAATTGTGCCGGGCCAGTTCCTGCACCGTTTGTGGCAGCGGATGCTCGCGCAGGTAGGCCGGGGCGGCGCAGATCACCGAGCGGCAAACGCTCAGGCGCCGGGCGATCAGGTTGGGATCGATATCGTTGCTGGTACGGATCGCCAGGTCGATGCGTTCGTCCACCAGGTTGACGGTGCGATCGAGCATCTGCAGGTCGATCCTGACCTGGGGATAACGGCGCACGTATTCGGTGATCGCCTCTAGCAACTGCGCCTGGCCGAACGAAGTGCTCACGCTGATGCGCAATTCTCCCCGGGGCGTCTGGTCCGGGGTCGCGACGGCGGCCTGCAGGTCACCGGCCAGCTCCAGCATTTGTCGGCAGCGTGGCAGGGTTTCCTTGCCGGCGGCAGTCAGGCTCAGCTTGCGGGTGGTGCGCTGCATCAGGCGCGCGCCGACCCAATCCTCAAGGTCCGCCAGGTAGCGGGATATGACCGGGCGCGACATATCCAGGTGATCGGCAGCGGCGGACTGGCTGCCGAGATCGACCACGGTGACGAAGACCCGCATGGCGGTGAGACGGTCCATTGATCTGTCCGGTTTCAGAAACAAACTATGCGCAAGAATCGCATTTTTTGCCCCGGATCGCGCAACTAAGCTGTGCTCAGTCGTCGTCTTCGAGACAGGTTCAACTCTCAGTGGAGGTTTGTCATGAGCAAGATCGCAATCATCGGTGCAACCGGCCGTGCCGGCAGCCAGTTGCTGGAAGAAGCCCTGCGCCGTGGCCATAGCGTCACCGCCATCGCCCGGGACCCGGCGAAACTGCAGGGCCGCGCCGGGGTGAACGCCGTGGCACTGGACATCAAGGATGGCGCGGCGCTGGCCAAGGCCCTGGCCGGGCACGATGCGGTGCTGAGCGCTGCGCACTTCACCGGGATCCCCGCGCAGACCCTGCTGGCGCCGGCAAAGCAGGCCGGGGTCAAGCGCGTACTGGTGGTGGGTGGGGCAGGCAGCCTGCTGCTGCCGGACGATTCGCGGGTGATCGACAGCCCGGACTTCCCCGAGGCCTACAAGGCCGAGGCCAGCGCGGGTGCGGTCTATCTGGAAACGTTGAAGCAGGAGCAGGACCTGGACTGGACCTTCCTCTCGCCTTCCGCGGAGTTCGTGGAAGGCCCGCGGACCGGGTCGTACAAGTTGGGCAAGGATCATCTGCTGATCGGTGCCGATGGCAGGAGCTGGATCACCTTTGCCGACTACGCAATTGCCTTGCTGGATGAGCTGGAACAGCCGAAGCATTCGCGGCAGCGGTTCACTGTGGGTTA
>NZ_JAOECN010000089.1:0-1810 GCF_029836855.1 Pseudomonas sp. GD04058 | reverse complement strand
TCGCGGTGCATCGGCAGCTTGGCCATGTTCATCTGGTGGCTCACCGAGCGCATGGCGCGATCTGTGTGCTCTTGTTCCAGCAGGTGTTCGAGCAGCCACTTGGACGAGGCTGTGTTCGACTCACCCTGTGCAGTTAACTCCGCCCAGGCCGTGGCCATGCCGTGCAGGCGCAGCTCCTTGAGTTCCGCCATCAAATCACGCATGACCGACCTCCTCGGCCTGGCCACGCAGGCGGTCGTAGCGCGCCGTGTTAGCGACGGGGGCTTCCTTGAGCGACAAGTGGGTTTCGACGCTGGGTGGTGGTTCGGTCGCGGCCAGGCGCGCCACGACATTGAGGATGTGTTCGGCGCTCAGGCTGCCGCTCTCCAGTACCAGCTCAACGGCTACCAGCACGGCATCGAGCCCGGCGACCGGTACGGCAGCCAGAACTTGCGCCATGATCCGGTCACCGCCGGCATGACGCCCCAGACCGTGCTTAAGCTGACGCAGCGGCGCCGGCAGATCAGCAAAGGGCGCGCCGTTGCGCAGCGCACCGGGCTTGCGTTCGATCAGCGGGAGGTAGTGCTGCCAGTCATAGCTGACCTGGTCGCGATCCAGCAAGCGGACATGGCTGGCGATCAGCGCGTCGTCAGCCACCACCTCGATTCGCGTCGGATACAAACGGCTGCTGACCCACTTACCCGCGTACTCACACGGCACCGAGTAGCGGTTGCGCCCGACGCTGACCAAGCAGGTGCTGGAGACCCGCGCAGGCCGCTCGACGTAACCGTCGAATGGCGCTGGCACAGGCATCAGTTCAGCGCGCTCCAACTCAAGCACTTCGGCCACACTCAGCCCGCTGTATTGAGGGTGCGTCAGCTCGTTCCAAAGCGCGCGGCAGCGCTGGCCCAGCCAGGCATTGAGTTCCTCGAAGGAGTGAAACTGACAGTCCTGGGCGTCTAGCCAGATACGCCTGCGGCTGTCTTGCACGTTCTTTTCAACGATGCCCTTTTCCCAACCAGCGGCGACGTTGCAGAAGTCCGGATCGAACAGGTAATGCGCGCACATCACCGCAAAGCGTGCATTCACCGCCCGGCCTTTGCCCTTATTGACCTTGTCGACGGCGGTCTTCATGTTGTCGTAGATGCCCCGGCGCGGCACGCCGCCCAAGGCGCCGAACGAGCGTGTATGGGCGTCAAATAACATCTCATGGCCCTGGCTCGGATACGCCACAAGCCAGAACGCACGGCTGGCACACAGCTTCAGATGTGCCACCTGCATACGCCGGTAAATGCCGCCGACCAGCAAGCCTTCCTCGCTCCAGTCAAACTGAAACGCCTCGCCAAGAGCAAAGGTCAGCGGCACAAAGGCCTGCGACGCCTTGCCCTGTCCCCCTCGCCAGGCACGGATAAACGCGGTGAGCTGGCTGTAGCCACCGTCATAACCATCGGCTTTGATTTGCGCCAACAGCGCCTTGGCACTGCGCCGCTGTTGCTTGGGGCGCAGCGAATCGGCTTTTAGCGCCTGCTCCAGCGTGGCGTGAAAAGGGCTGAGTTTGTTGAAGATCGCGCGGCGTTGGTAGACCGGCGGCTTGGCCTCAGGTGCTCTGACCCACTTGCGAATCGTGTTGCGCGCCAACCCGGTGCGCTTGGCTATCTCATGCAGCGACAGCTTGTCGCGGAAATACATCCGGCGAATTTTGCCCATCATTTCCATACTGATCACCCTGTGTTCTCCTGCTCAAAAATTGAGCAGAAGCAGTTGAACACCTGGGTCAGTTTTCAGTCGGCAGAACAGCCTCTACTGGGTCAGTTTTCGGTCAGCGGCAACA
>NZ_JAOECN010000088.1:0-1873 GCF_029836855.1 Pseudomonas sp. GD04058 | reverse complement strand
CGTGATCTTCATCTCGCTGCCCGCCGGGTTGGTCAGGCGTGCGGTATAGACAATATCGCCGCCTTCCTGGACGGTACCCGTGGCTGAAAGCGTCAGGCCAGTGGTGTCCAGGCGAGCCGGATCGTCGGTCACGACGGTGGTCGGGGTGCCGGTGGTCTCGAGCTTCTCGTAGTTGCCGCCAGTGACACCGGTGATGCTGTTGGTCAGCGGCGTGTTGGTGTTCAGGACGTTGTTCGGCGCAATGAAATCCACCGAACCGCTGGAGCTGTTGACCGGGATGGTGATGCTTTGGCCATTGGCGAGACTGATGACCAGTGGCGTGCCGGTGACCGGCGCAGTAACCGAGGCGGTATAGGTCACCACACCACCTTCAACAGCACTGGCGGTGGCGGTCAGAGTGACAGTCGAGGTATCGATGCTGTCAGTTACGGCAGTTACCGCCGCCGTTGGACTGACTTCCAGGTGTTCGAAGTCGCCGCCGGTGGTGCCAGTGATGGTGACACTGACGTTGCCGCCGTCCACATACACGGTGTTCTGAGGTGCAGCGAAGGTGACAGACCCCTCACTCAGGCCCTTACCGATGGTGATCACTTCCCCGTTGCTGAGGGTGATCTTCATCTCGCTGCCCGCCGGATTGGTCAGGCGAGCGGTGTAGACGATATCGCCGCCTTCCTGGACGGTGCCGGTGGCGGACAGGGTCAGGCCGGTGGTGTCCAGGCGAGCTGGGTCGTCAGTCACGACCGTAGTCGGGGTGCCGGTGGTTTCGAGTTTTTCGTAGTTGCCACCGGTTACGCCGGTGATGCTGTTGGTCAGCGGGGTGTTGGTATTCAGGACGTTGTTCGGCGCGATGAAATCCACCGAGCCGCTGGAGCTGTTGACCGGAATGGTGATCGACTGGCCGTTGGCCAAAGTTACAACTAGCGGAGTGCCAGTAACCGGAGCCGTGACGGAGGCGGTGTAGGTGACGACACCGCCTTCAACAGCGCTGGCGGTGGCGGTCAGAGTAACGGTGCTGGTGTCGATCGAGTCGGTAACGGCAGTGACAGCCGCAGTCGGGCTGACTTCCAGATGCTCGAAGTCGCCACCAGTAGTCCCGGTGACAGTCACGCTGACGTTGCCGCCGTCCACGTACACGGTGTTGGCTGGTGCCGGGAAGGTCACGCTGCCTTCCGACAGACCTTTACCGATGGTGATCACTTCACCATTGCTCAGCGTGATCTTCATTTCACTGCCCGCCGGGTTGGTCAGGCGAGCGGTGTAAACGATGTCACCACCTTCCTGGACGGTGCCGGTGGCGCTGAGCGTCAGGCCAGTGGTGTCCAGGCGAGCCGGATCGTCGGTCACGACGGTGGTCGGGGTGCCGGCGGTTTCCAGCTTCTCGTAGTTGCCACCGGTAACGCCGGTGATGCTGTTAGTCAGCGGCGTGTTGGTATTCAACACGTTGTTCGGGGCGATGAAATCGACTGAACCGCTCGAAGCGTTGACCGGAATGGTGATGCTCTGGCCGTTGGCGAGGCTGATAACCAGCGGGGTGCCGGTGACCGGAGCAGTAACCGAGGCGGTGTAGGTCACCACGCCGCCTTCCACTGCGCTCGGAGTCGCGGTGAGGGTGACAGTACTGGTGTCGATCGAATCTGTAACGGCAGTGACGGCCGCGGTCGGGCTGACTTCCAGGTGTTCGAAGTCGCCACCAGTAGTCCCGGTGATAGTCACGCTGACGTTGCCGCCATCTACATAGACGGTGTTGGCAGGCGCTGCGAAGGTCACGCTGCCTTCGGAGAGGCCCTTGCCAATGGTGATTACTTCGCCATTGCTCAGCGTGATCTTCATCTCGCTGCCCGCCGGATTGGTCAGGCGGGCGGTGTAGACGATG
>NZ_JAOECN010000087.1:0-1969 GCF_029836855.1 Pseudomonas sp. GD04058 | reverse complement strand
GCAAGAATTCCCACTGCTCGATAACTTCCCTGAACAACCAGTGATGGCACCTGCCGCGGTCGTGGGGAGTTCACCGACAGGCCTTGCCCCAGCTCCCGCTTCGCCTTTACGTCCGACGTCTCCTTCGCGCCAACCTTATCCATCGAGCTCAGCGTTGCCCACTCCCGCGGGAAGCGCAGGCCGACCTTGGGTCGTCCCGCGATCTTATCGTAACAAAATCAATTACCGGAGCCTGCAGAAGGAGATTGGAAGCAAGATTCTCTCTCACGACGCAGCGGGTATCATTGACCTGTCCAAAAAGCCCTTAAGCAGAATTCCCGTTTTAAGGGAGGTGCGCTGGCGATTGCTGCGGAGCCCGGGCGAGCGTAGGGCCGGGATCGGCGAAAGGAAGCGAGCTCCAAAACTTCTACGAGGGGATCTCTTGCGGCTGGAAGATCAAGCGCGAGTGGAAGGCAGTATTGAAAAAGCGGAATTCTATGCAAACCTGCGAGACGGTTTTTTTCCTTTACAGTGAAGAGTTCGCACGAGGTAGGGACTTCGTCGAGAAGAGGTACAGCTGGGCGGTACTGTCGGTGTTCTGATGCGTCGGTCAAGCTGAACCGAGGTGGGGCCGCTATGCGGGCCCACCTTTTTCCTGTCAGGGCATACCTGATAGTTCTGCCAGTTATGGACGCAGCCACGCTGTTGTACGCTTGGGCCAATCTCCATTTAGGTGGTGGATCATGACGATGGATAAACAGGACTCAAGGTATCCACTCAAGGCTTCACTCGGTTTCAATGGCGAATTGTTCGAGTCCTGGACCGGTCACTATCTCCTGGGCAAAGGTTATCGTGGCTACAGCCCGTTGTTGTTGATCTTCATCCAGCCGGACAGCTGGAGCCCGTTCGGGGCGGGTGGGCTCAATGCCTACGCTTACTGCCTTGGTGATCCGGTGAATCATTGCGATCCCACTGGGCATTTCCCTTGGAAAAATCGATTGTTGATACGCTGGATGAGCGCAAGGTCTGAGTATGGTAATCACCAGGCGACGACCACCCGTATCGCGCTTGGCAAGAGAACGTACAGCCAAGCCTTCGGCCTTGACTTACCGCATACGCAAGCAGAGGCCGTGTATCCGCCTCTTGCGGGGGCGGGTGCGTCCTCGTCCAGTGGAACATCATTGCCTGCTTCCCCCACCCCGACATCGTCTCGACTCTTGTCTACATCCGTCCAGCGGCCCCGGTCACCATCGCTTCTTCCTCCGGCAGATTATCCGGCGTCAGTCATTGACCAGCCTTTAGTTCTTCGTGCTAACCGTGAGTTGCCGGTACACCCGTCCCATAAGCATAACCCCAAGCTGGCGAAAGAGATTCAGGATAATCTGGTCGCTGCGATAACCACAATGGATGCCAAAGCCTTCACCACGCACTCAGGGAAGTACGGTAACGGCTACTATTCGAGGAAGTTGCTGAATGTGTTTATGCCCAATACGACGGGTCGACCAATGCACGAGTCGTACAAATTCACGCTCGCGGACCGGCGCAACCTGGTCAATCAAATAAATGACGAGAGACTAAGGACGTTTCTCAACGGGATTTACGAAGCCATTAAAAAAGCGCGTTAAAAATATCAGCGCAAGGTGCAGTCGGCGCCACCAGCCCGAGCCGGCCTTTATAAAGACCGTGGGCGTTCCCGGCAGGTGGGCCTTATCGCCCTTGCCACCCCGCTGCAACCTGACAGTTCTGCCAGTTATGGGCGAATCCAGGCTGTTGTACGCTGGTGCCAATCTCCATTTCGGGGAGAGGAGCATACCGGTGAAAGGCCAGAACATCATGCCTATGCTAAAGACTTTGCTCGGTTTCAACGGCGAGCTGTTCGAGCACACGACCGGCCACTGCCTGCTGGGCAACGGCTATCGCGCCTACAGCCCCTTGCTGATGATCTTCATCCAGCCGGACAGCTGGAGCCCGTTCGGGGCGGGTGGGCTCA
>NZ_JAOECN010000086.1:0-2461 GCF_029836855.1 Pseudomonas sp. GD04058 | reverse complement strand
TATCGTCTATACCGCGCGCCTGACCAACCCGGCCGGCAGCGAGATGAAGATCACCCTGAGCAATGGTGAAGTCATCACGATTGGTAAAGGTCTGTCAGAAGGTAGCGTGACCTTCCCGGCGCCTCAGAACACCGTTTACGTAGATGGCGGCAACGTCAGTGTCACCGTCACCGGCACCACCGGCGGCGACTTCGAGCACCTGGAAGTCAGCCCGACTGCGGCTGTCACTGCCGTCACCGACAGCATCGACACTTCGACCGTCACCTTGACCGCGACCTCGAGCGCGGTCGAAGGCGGTGTGGTGACCTACACCGCCTCGGTTACCGCGCCAGTCACTGGTACGCCTCTGGTCATCTCCTTGGCGAACGGCCAGTCGATCACCATTCCGGTCAACGCTTCGAGCGGTTCGGTGGACTTCATCGCCCCGAATAACGTCCTGAACACCAACACCCCGTTGACCAACAGCATTACCGGCGTAACCGGTGGCAACTACGAGAAGCTTGAAACTGCCGGTACCCCGACCACCGTCGTGAGTGACGACCCGGCTCGTCTGGACACGACTGGCCTCACCCTGTCCGCAACCGGCACCGTCCAGGAAGGCGGCGATATCGTCTACACCGCCCGCCTGACCAATCCGACGGGCAGTGAAATGAAGATCACCCTCAGCAACGGGGAAGTGATCACCATCGGAAAAGGCCTGTCGGAAGGCAGCGTGACCTTCCCGGCGCCTGCCAACACCGTTTACGTGGACGGCGGCAATGTCAGCGTGACCGTCACCGGCACCACCGGCGGTGATTTCGAGCATCTGGAAGTCAGCCCAACGGCGGCTGTGACTGCTGTTACCGACAGCATCGATACTTCGACCGTGACTTTGACGGCCACCGCCAGTGCTGTTGAAGGCGGTGTGGTGACCTACACCGCCTCGGTTACCGCGCCAGTCACTGGTACGCCTCTGGTCATCTCTCTGGCGAACGGCCAGTCGATCACTATCCCGGTGAACAGCTCCAGCGGTTCGGTGGACCTCATCGCCCCGAACAACGTCCTGAACACCAATACGCCGCTGACCAACAGCATCACCGGCGTCACTGGTGGCAATTACGAGAAACTCGAAACCGCCGGCACCCCGACTACCGTTGTGACCGACGACCCGGCTCGCCTGGATACTACCGGCCTGACCCTGTCCGCCACAGGCACCGTCCAGGAAGGCGGCGATATCGTCTATACCGCTCGCCTGACCAACCCAGCCGGCAGCGAGATGAAGATCACCCTGAGCAATGGCGAGGTGATCACTATCGGCAAAGGTCTGTCGGAAGGCAGCGTGACCTTCCCGGCCCCGCAAAACACCGTTTACGTAGATGGCGGCAACGTCAGCGTCACCGTCACCGGCACCACCGGCGGCGACTTCGAACACCTGGAAGTCAGCCCGACTGCAGCTGTCACCGCCGTTACGGATTCGATCGATACTTCGACCGTCACCCTAACCGCGACTCCGAGCGCAGTGGAAGGTGGCGTCGTCACCTACACCGCCTCTGTCACGGCTCCGGTCACTGGCAACCCGCTGGTCATCTCTTTGGCGAACGGCCAGTCGATCACCATTCCGGTCAATAGCTCCAGCGGTTCGGTCGATTTCATTGCCCCGAACAACGTCCTGAACACCAACACGCCGCTGACCAACAGCATCACCGGTGTCACTGGCGGCAATTACGAGAAGCTCGAAACCGCCGGCACTCCAACCACCGTTGTGACCGACGACCCGGCTCGCCTGGACACTACAGGCCTGACCCTCAGCGCTACCGGCACCGTCCAGGAAGGTGGTGACATCGTCTACACCGCCCGCCTGACCAACCCGGCGGGCAGCGAGATGAAGATCACCCTCAGCAACGGGGAAGTGATCACCATCGGTAAGGGCCTGAGTGAAGGCAGCGTGACCTTCGCCGCACCGCAGAACACCGTTTATGTGGATGGCGGCAACGTTAGCGTGACTGTCACTGGGACTACTGGTGGCGACTTCGAGCACCTGGAAGTCAGCCCAACCCCGGCTGTCACCGCCGTTACGGATTCGATCGATACTTCGACCGTCACTCTGACCGCCACCGCCAGCGCTGTAGAAGGCGGTGTCGTCACCTACACCGCCTCGGTTACCGCGCCAGTTACTGGTACGCCTCTGGTCATCTCCTTGGCGAACGGCCAGTCGATCACCATCCCGGTCAACGCTTCGAGCGGTTCGGTGGACTTCACCGCGCCAAACAACGTCTATGGCACCAACGCGCCGCTGACCAACAGCATCACCGGCGTCACCGGCGGCAATTACGAGAAGCTGGTGACCGCCGGTACACCGAGCACCGTGGTCAACGACAACCCGAACAATCTCGACACCACCGGGGTCAGCCTGACCGCCTCCGGCACCGTCCAGGAAGGCGGCCAGATCACTTACACCGCCAAGCTGACCAACCCGGCCGGC
>NZ_JAOECN010000085.1:0-2500 GCF_029836855.1 Pseudomonas sp. GD04058 | reverse complement strand
GATTAACCATGTTGCTGGCTTGCCACCAACACCGCTCAAGGTACGGGTGGACATTTCCCCGGAAATTTTCGAAAAGGTCGCTTTGGATGACAGTGTGTTCGTTTTCGTACAGACGCTATCGGGCTCCAAGGTACCTCTCGCTACCATACGACTTAAGGTCTCAAGTCTGCCGGCCGAGGTGGAGTTTTCAGGCGCTGATGCAATAGTTACCAGCAACACCTTATCGCAGACAGCCGCGATTCAAGTGACTGCTAGGGTCTCTAGGGGAGGGAAGAGTAGGTCGGGGGAATGGTTGGGCCGAAGCTCGACGACATTAAATTCGAAGAGCGCTAGGCTGAAGCTTACGATCAACCTTCCGGATATCTGATCGACTGCACCGCAAAGTGCTGTTGCCAGGTACTGTAAAATAGAAGAGTGAGCACTTGATTTGCTGGTGCTTTCAAACAACGGTGTTGTTTTTTTAACAGCCGAACTGGAAAGGGAGGCTGAGCTGCTCAGTGATCACTTTATCCGTTGGCTGATTTACGCCGGCATGTTCGCTACAGGCACTGAACGACAACGCAGATGGTATGGTCTGTGCGTTCTGACTCGTCAAGGATCGGCCAATGGATCGTTTGTCTAATTTGCTCTCGCGGTTCGGCGTGCGGGCCAATCTGTTCTATGACGGCGACCTATGCGGCTCTGCATCTTACGATGGCGCCGAGCGGCGAGGTTATATCCATCTGCTTCAGGCCGGCAGCGTGACGTTGCTTGGTCCCGATCGCAAGGATTTGCAGCTCACTCGCCCTAGCTTGATTTTTATGCCACGCCCCGCCAAGCATCAATTGTTTGCGGGTGAGTCCGATGGCGCAAAGTTGTTGTGTGCTTCCATGGAGTTTGAGGGCGGAATTGATAATCCTTTGTCGGCTTCATTACCGGACTGTTTGGTGCTCGCACTCGATGATCTGCCCATGCTGGCAGACACGTTGGAGTGGATGTTTGCCGAGGCGGCAAATGTGCATTGTGGAAGGGAAGCCGCGCTTGAGCGCTTATTTGAGCTCCTAATCATTCTGTTGCTCCGTTACCTGCTCGATCATCACCAGTTGCGCACCGGAATGATGGCTGGACTGGCCGACATGCGGCTTGCCCGATCGCTTTTACAGATGCACAACTCCCCGGAACATGCCTGGTCAATAGCAGAGCTGGCCAGTGAGTCAAATATGTCACGCGCTGCGTATGCCGTGCATTTCAAGAGTGTCATCGGACAGACGCCTGCTGATTATTTGTTGAGTTGGCGAGTTAGCCTGGCTCAGAAGCTGATGCGAGAAGGGCGCTCGATTACGCTGATTGCAGCTCAAGTCGGCTACGAAAGTCCTTCGGCGCTGTCTCGCGCATTTAGACGCAAGACGGGGTTGAGCCCTCGTGACTGGTTGAAAGATCTGGCGGGGGAAAATGATGGCAAAAAGGCCTAAGGCATTACTGCCTTAAGCCATTGAAAAAATTATGCATTAATTTTACGTTTTTCCAGTTCAACCAGCGAATGGCCTGCCACAAATATCGAAACAGCAAGCAACCCTAAGTCTTTAAGCAGAAACTGACCTGGCGCAACGGAAATCGCCGGAAACCCTAAACTAGGCTCAATGACGCCCGGAGTGGAAAACATAAAGCTAAGGGTTGTGAAGAACAGGCCTGCAGACAGAGCGCCTCCTACCACGGATAGTTTGGGCGACAGCATGCGGCCTGCGATCAGAGTGCCGATCGAAATCTCTAGTATGCCGAGCAGGCTGGAGAACATGTCGACCGAAAAAATGCTATACACCCATCCCAAAAGCGGGCTGTTGCTCACCAGTGGAACCAGGCCCTCGGCCTCGTAGTGGGTAAATTTCATGCCGCCGAACCAGAAGTAAATAATAGCGAGAGCCAAGTACGCGCCATAGATACCTAGCCCCATAGTTTTGGTTCCAAGCGTTAAGTGGGCCTGTACGCTGGACTTCGAGTTTTCAATGCCTATGGTTTTCATGTCTGAGCTTCCAGTAGTGAGTGAGAGTGTGTTGGCTGCCGAACGCCGTATGCGTTGGCGATGAGATTATTATGGCTGGCATCTCTAATCAAGAGGCATCAGAAAGTATTGATTTCAGTGCAGATCGTCTTGGGCGGTGCAATTCGCGATGAAGGGATCGCCGTGGAGAGCGATGAGTGCACTATTTCGATAAAGGAGTCGTTTTACATAGGTCGATGAAGCGCGTTGCGGCATCGCCTACTGTCATTTCTCAAATCTGACTATGGGGCTTGGGGCGAAGGGCGGCACTGACTAGGCTTAGAACAGCTACCAACTAGCCGCGCGGCCGCGATGCACAAAGAATGGTAACTGAGCCGTGAGTGCGGTGGGCGCCCGCATTTATTTCCAAACCCTACAGATACATCGATCTTCGACTTCAACCGGGCAGATAGCTGTTGCAGCAAGCCTATCAATCGACTTTGACGTGTTAAAGAGGATAGGTTTTCCAGGGTTGGGGAACAG
>NZ_JAOECN010000084.1:0-2514 GCF_029836855.1 Pseudomonas sp. GD04058 | reverse complement strand
TTGTCCGCCACCGGCACCGTCCAGGAAGGCGGTGACATCGTCTACACCGCCCGCCTGACCAACCCGGCGGGCAGTGAAATGAAGATCACCCTCAGCAACGGGGAAGTGATCACTATCGGGAAAGGTCTGTCCGAAGGTTCTGTAACCTTTGCAGCGCCTGCCAACACCGTGTACGTCGATGCTGGCAATGTCAGTGTGACGATCACCGGTACCATCGGCGGTGACTTCGAACACCTTGAAGTCAGCCCGACTGCAGCCGTGACTGCTATTACCGACAGCATCGATACCTCGACGGTCACTCTGACCGCCACCGCTAGTGCTGTTGAAGGCGGTGTGGTGACTTATACCGCCTCGGTTACCGCGCCAGTCACTGGTACGCCTCTGGTCATCTCTTTGGCGAACGGCCAGTCGATCACCATTCCGGTCAATTCTTCGAGCGGTTCGGTGGACTTTATTGCACCGAACAACGTGCTGAACACCAATACGCCGCTGACCAACAGCATCACCGGCGTGACCGGTGGCAACTACGAGAAGCTGGAAACCGCCGGCACCCCGACTACCGTTGTAACCGACGACCCGGCTCGCCTGGATACTACCGGCCTGACCTTGTCCGCCACCGGCACCGTCCAGGAAGGCGGTGACATCGTCTATACCGCCCGCCTGACCAATCCGGCGGGCAGCGAGATGAAGATCACGCTGAGCAATGGCGAGGTCATTACCATCGGCAAAGGTCTGTCGGAAGGCAGCGTGACCTTCCCGGCACCAGCCAACACCGTCTACGTGGACGGCGGCAACGTCAGCGTGACCGTCACTGGGACTACCGGCGGCGACTTTGAGCATCTGGAAGTCAGCCCGACGGCCGCGGTGACCGTAGTCACCGATAGCATCGACACCAGCACCGTAACCCTGACCGCAACTTCGAGCGCCGTCGAAGGTGGCATCGTCACCTACACCGCATCGGTCACAGCTCCGGTCACCGGCACCCCGCTGGTTGTAACTTTGGCCAACGGCCAATCGATCACCATTCCGGTCAACGCTTCGAGCGGTTCGGTGGACTTCATCGCCCCGAACAACGTATTGAATACCAACACCCCGCTGACCAATAGCATCACCGGTGTCACCGGTGGCAACTACGAGAAGCTGGAAACCGCCGGCACCCCGACCACCGTTGTAACCGACGACCCGGCTCGCCTGGACACCACTGGCCTGACCCTGTCAGCCACCGGCACCGTCCAGGAAGGTGGAGACATCGTCTACACCGCCCGCCTGACCAATCCGGCTGGCAGTGAAATGAAGATCACGCTGAGTAATGGCGAGGTCATTACCATCGGCAAAGGTCTGTCGGAAGGCAGCGTGACCTTCCCGGCCCCGCAAAACACCGTTTACGTAGATGGCGGCAACGTCAGCGTCACCGTCACAGGCACTACCGGCGGCGACTTCGAGCATCTGGAAGTCAGCCCGACTGCGGCTGTCACTGCTGTCACCGACAGCATCGACACTTCGACCGTCACCCTGACCGCGACCTCGAGCGCGGTCGAAGGCGGTGTGGTGACCTACACCGCCTCGGTTACCGCGCCAGTCACTGGCACCCCTCTGGTCATCTCTTTGGCGAACGGCCAGTCGATCACCATTCCGGTCAACAGCTCCAGCGGTTCGGTCGATTTCATCGCCCCGAACAACGTGCTGAACACCAATACGCCGCTGACCAACAGCATCACCGGCGCCACCGGTGGCAACTACGAAAAATTGGAAACCGCCGGTACCCCGACCACCGTCGTAACCGATGACCCGGCTCGCCTGGATACTACCGGTCTGACCCTGTCCGCCACCGGCACCGTTCAGGAAGGCGGTGACATCGTCTATACCGCTCGCCTGACCAATCCGGCCGGCAGCGAGATGAAGATCACCCTCAGCAACGGCGAAGTGATCACCATTGGTAAGGGCTTGAGTGAGGGCTCTGTCACGTTCGCTGCACCAGCCAACACCGTCTATGTAGATGGCGGCAACGTCAGCGTGACCATCACCGGCACCACCGGCGGAGACTTCGAGCATCTGGAAGTCAGCCCGACTGCGGCGGTCACTGCCGTTACGGATTCAATCGATACGTCGACCGTCACTCTGACCGCGACCTCGAGCGCAGTGGAAGGTAGCGTAGTGACCTACACCGCCTCGGTCACGGCTCCGGTTACCGGCACCCCGCTGGTCATCAGCCTGGCCAACGGCCAGTCGATCACCATTCCGGTCAATTCTTCCAGCGGTTCGGTCGATTTCATTGCGCCGAACAACGTCCTGAACACCAACACGCCGCTGACCAACAGCATCACCGGTGTCAGTGGCGGCAATTACGAGAAGCTCGAAACCGCCGGCACCCCGACCACCGTCGTAACCGATGACCCGGCTCGCCTGGATACTACCGGCCTGACCCTGTCCGCCACCGGCACCGTCCAGGAAGGCGGTGACATCGTCTATACCGCCCGCCTGACCAATCCGGCGGGCAGCGAGATGAAGATCACT
>NZ_JAOECN010000083.1:0-3069 GCF_029836855.1 Pseudomonas sp. GD04058 | reverse complement strand
CGTTCTTTAAAAATTTGGGTATGTGATAGAAATAGACTGAACGACACTTTCACTGGTGTTGATTCAGGCTAAGGTAAAATTTGTGAGTTTTTGTCATGAATTTTCGGCGAATGTCGTCTTCACAGTATAACCAGATTGCTTGGGGTTATATGGTCAAGTGAAGAAGCGCATACGGTGGATGCCTTGGCAGTCAGAGGCGATGAAAGACGTGGTAGCCTGCGATAAGCTTTGGGGAGTCGGCAAACAGACTGTGATCCAGAGATCTCTGAATGGGGGAACCCACTCAGCACAAGCTGAGTATCTTGTACTGAATACATAGGTACATGAGGCGAACCAGGGGAACTGAAACATCTAAGTACCCTGAGGAAAAGAAATCAACCGAGATTCCCTTAGTAGTGGCGAGCGAACGGGGACTAGCCCTTAAGTTGACTTGAGATTAGTGGAAGGCTCTGGAAAGTGCCGCCATAGTGGGTGATAGCCCCGTACACGAAAATCTCTTGTCAATGAAATCGAGTAGGACGGAGCACGAGAAACTTTGTCTGAATATGGGGGGACCATCCTCCAAGGCTAAATACTACTGACTGACCGATAGTGAACCAGTACCGTGAGGGAAAGGCGAAAAGAACCCCGGAGAGGGGAGTGAAATAGAACCTGAAACCGTATGCGTACAAGCAGTGGGAGCCTACTTTGTTAGGTGACTGCGTACCTTTTGTATAATGGGTCAGCGACTTATATTCAGTGGCGAGCTTAACCGAATAGGGGAGGCGTAGCGAAAGCGAGTCTTAATAGGGCGTTTAGTCGCTGGGTATAGACCCGAAACCGGGCGATCTATCCATGGGCAGGTTGAAGGTTAGGTAACACTGACTGGAGGACCGAACCGACTACCGTTGAAAAGTTAGCGGATGACCTGTGGATCGGAGTGAAAGGCTAATCAAGCTCGGAGATAGCTGGTTCTCCTCGAAAGCTATTTAGGTAGCGCCTCATGTATCACTCCAGGGGGTAGAGCACTGTTTCGGCTAGGGGGTCATCCCGACTTACCAAACCGATGCAAACTCCGAATACCTGGAAGTGCCGAGCATGGGAGACACACGGCGGGTGCTAACGTCCGTCGTGAAAAGGGAAACAACCCAGACCGTCAGCTAAGGTCCCAAAGTCATGGTTAAGTGGGAAACGATGTGGGAAGGCTTAGACAGCTAGGAGGTTGGCTTAGAAGCAGCCACCCTTTAAAGAAAGCGTAATAGCTCACTAGTCGAGTCGGCCTGCGCGGAAGATGTAACGGGGCTCAAACCATGCACCGAAGCTACGGGTATCACTTAGGTGATGCGGTAGAGGAGCGTTCTGTAAGCCTGTGAAGGTGAGTTGAGAAGCTTGCTGGAGGTATCAGAAGTGCGAATGCTGACATGAGTAACGACAATGGGAGTGAAAAACTCCCACGCCGAAAGACCAAGGTTTCCTGCGCAACGTTAATCGACGCAGGGTTAGTCGGTCCCTAAGGCGAGGCTGAAAAGCGTAGTCGATGGAAAACAGGTTAATATTCCTGTACTTCCGGTTATTGCGATGGAGGGACGGAGAAGGCTAGGCCAGCTTGGCGTTGGTTGTCCAAGTTTAAGGTGGTAGGCTGGAATCTTAGGTAAATCCGGGATTTCAAGGCCGAGAGCTGATGACGAGTTGCCTTTAGGCGACGAAGTGGTTGATGCCATGCTTCCAAGAAAAGCTTCTAAGCTTCAGATAACCGGGAACCGTACCCCAAACCGACACAGGTGGTTGGGTAGAGAATACCAAGGCGCTTGAGAGAACTCGGGTGAAGGAACTAGGCAAAATGGCACCGTAACTTCGGGAGAAGGTGCGCCGGCGAGGGTGAAGGACTTGCTCCGTAAGCCCATGTCGGTCGAAGATACCAGGCCGCTGCGACTGTTTATTAAAAACACAGCACTCTGCAAACACGAAAGTGGACGTATAGGGTGTGACGCCTGCCCGGTGCCGGAAGGTTAATTGATGGGGTTAGCTAACGCGAAGCTCTTGATCGAAGCCCCGGTAAACGGCGGCCGTAACTATAACGGTCCTAAGGTAGCGAAATTCCTTGTCGGGTAAGTTCCGACCTGCACGAATGGCGTAACGATGGCGGCGCTGTCTCCACCCGAGACTCAGTGAAATTGAAATCGCTGTGAAGATGCAGTGTATCCGCGGCTAGACGGAAAGACCCCGTGAACCTTTACTATAGCTTTGCACTGGACTTTGAATTTGCTTGTGTAGGATAGGTGGGAGGCTTTGAAGCGTGGACGCCAGTTCGCGTGGAGCCATCCTTGAAATACCACCCTGGCAACTTTGAGGTTCTAACTCAGGTCCGTCATCCGGATCGAGGACAGTGTATGGTGGGTAGTTTGACTGGGGCGGTCTCCTCCTAAAGAGTAACGGAGGAGTACGAAGGTGCGCTCAGACCGGTCGGAAATCGGTCGCAGAGTATAAAGGCAAAAGCGCGCTTGACTGCGAGACAGACACGTCGAGCAGGTACGAAAGTAGGTCTTAGTGATCCGGTGGTTCTGTATGGAAGGGCCATCGCTCAACGGATAAAAGGTACTCCGGGGATAACAGGCTGATACCGCCCAAGAGTTCATATCGACGGCGGTGTTTGGCACCTCGATGTCGGCTCATCACATCCTGGGGCTGAAGCCGGTCCCAAGGGTATGGCTGTTCGCCATTTAAAGTGGTACGCGAGCTGGGTTTAGAACGTCGTGAGACAGTTCGGTCCCTATCTGCCGTGGACGTTTGAGATTTGAGAGGGGCTGCTCCTAGTACGAGAGGACCGGAGTGGACGAACCTCTGGTGTTCCGGTTGTCACGCCAGTGGCATTGCCGGGTAGCTATGTTCGGAAGAGATAACCGCTGAAAGCATCTAAGCGGGAAACTTGCCTCAAGATGAGATCTCACTGGAGCCTTGAGCTCCCTGAAGGGCCGTCGAAGACTACGACGTTGATAGGTTGGGTGTGTAAGCGCTGTGAGGCGTTGAGCTAACCAATACTAATTGCCCGTGAGGCTTGACCATATAACACCCAAGCAATCTGCGCTGAGA
>NZ_JAOECN010000082.1:0-3602 GCF_029836855.1 Pseudomonas sp. GD04058 | reverse complement strand
CAGGTCGGCCGAACGGGTCGCTCAAGCGCGCGTGAGGGGATTGGGGTGGACATCACGATGGAGGTTCGCGTCTCGCCGTAGAGGTTGATCCTTTCGATCAGCCGCTCCAGGTCGCTCATGCTGGCGGCGACTACGCGGAAGATGTAGGAATCGGCGCCGGTGATGTGGTGGCATTCCAGGACTTCGGGGATCGACTGCAGCAGCTTGAGAAATTTGGCTTTGGCTGGCTGGGGGACCGTCATGGCCAACATTGCGCTGACCTGATAACCAGCTGCTACCGGGTTGACTCGGGCTGCGTAGCCCTCGATCACGCCATCCTCCTCCAGGCGCTTGACGCGTTCGGTGACGGCTGGCACCGAGAGATGCACGTGGCGGGCGAGTTCGGTGTAGGTCATACGGCCGTTGCTTTGGAGGCGGCCGAGGATTTTCCAGTCGATATCGTCCATACACCTTAATTCCTTAGGTAAAGCCTGAATATTCCTTGGAAAACACATTCAGCACAATCGGGCGGACACGTACCCTTTTCCCGTTATCAATGAGTAACGCCGGGAGAGGGCCATGTTGTTCGTCAAATCGCTGGTTATCGGCTTTTCAATTGCTGCACCCGTGGGCCCGATTGGATTGCTCTGCGTTCAGCGCAGCCTGAAACGAGGTTTTCGCTCGGGGCTGGCGACCGGGCTGGGGGCTGCAAGCGCTGATACGCTCTACGGGTTTCTGGGCGCGATTGGCATTACCGGCATCGCCGTTTCAGCCCCCTCTCTGGTGGTCTTTCTCAAAGTGGTTGGCGGTGCGTTCCTGGTGTGGCTGGCGTGGAGCATTACCCGGGACGCACTGAAACCCAGGCAGGCGGCGCAGGTGCCGGCCACGGCGGCAGTCACCCGTGATTTTCTGACAGCGTTTGGCTTAACCCTGTCCAATCCGATGACCATATTGGCGTTCATAGCGATTTTTGCCGCACTGGACCCGCTGGCCGTCGAGCACCAACAGGAAGGCAGAGCACTATGGCTTGCCACGGTTCCAATGCTCTGCGGGGTGTTTTTGGGCTCTGCTGCCTGGTGGCTATGCTTGAGCGGGCTCACGGCGGTGTTACGCAAGAAGATGTCTGTTTCATTCATGCGGGGCATCTCTGCAGTTTCCGCTGTGGTTATCGGCACCTTCGGTTTGGTTCAGGTATTCAACGGGTTGCGCGACGTCTTCTAGTCGACTCGGTCCGGGTAGGAGCTGGCTTGCCTGCGATGGACCGCAAGGCGGTCCCAAACACTGCCACACCGGACTTTCTGGGTTGATGCGATCTACCAGGCGCCTTGAATCCGGAATCTAATGCGAAGCTGAACTCGTGCTGGATGGTTTGAGGTCGCTGCGCACTCCCTCGCGATGGGCCAGAGCCCTGGCAAAGTAGAAAATGGGGACGGATTTAGCTCCACCAACGGAAAATAAATCTGTCCCCGTTTTTCGTTTTTTAGTTGCTCTTCATGCTGCTGGCCTTGTTGCTGCTTCAGATGCTTTTCGTGTCTCGCTATGAGTTCTGCGCTTCAATCTGTTGAACCGGTCCACAGGCGGTACAGTCTATAGAGACCGTATCACGCACAGGGAATTTTGTCACTGTGAGCTTGTAGACGGAGCCACACTTCTTGCAAGTGGTTTGACTCCTCATACACATCCTCACTCATACAGTCTTTGTTAAAAAATAAATCAGATACCCGCCTACGACAGAGGAGGCAACCGTCGCCACCCAGGTCAATACGGACGTACCCCAACGTGCAACCCAATTTTCTTCAACATCACTGAGACGAATGGAGGCATTTGGAATGAATGCCACATGCAACCACCCAACAAACTTAATCAACCCAAACACTAGAATGCCGACTAACGCTTTCATCCAAAACTCTGGCACGTAGGTTATTGCAACTATCATGACGAACAGTGCAAGCTGATTCAGGTTCAACCCAAACTTCTTGAAGTTCGTGATAATGCTTTTTTCATGTCTCACCAGCTCACTACGCAACATTTGGGCCTTACCTTCTACCCAAATCTCACGAACGCCCTGTACAACAACTCGATTGAAACCAGGCTCTGCCAGTTCTGCAAAAGCAAACCTGTTCACACCAAATTCGTCAGGCTCTTGCATGTACACCTTCAGGTAATTCAGCTTCTTTTGTCCATCCATCTGTGCTAGGAAGTCTTTCCCGTGCTGAGTCACTTCCGCTCCTGCACTTCTGTAGGTCACGATCAGCTTCGCTTCGGCGTTGAAGTCTTTCTTCACTGCCTCCATGAGCGATATCACATCGTCTTTTGCAAGCCTCAACGCTCCAAGCGTGTATGCCTGTGTGTAGAACTGTTCAATACCTAGGTCTGTTTTTTCGCTGGTCGCCGGGCCAACACCATGTGGATGGGCCATGAATGGGCCACCTGATCCTATCGAGGTGTACCATTCGCCTTTCAGACTGCCTTCTGGCGTGAGGGTTGCTTTGACAGTCAGCTCACCGTATTCAACTCCCTCCGCTTGCGTTATGGCCGTGCCAGTCAACTCCACTTTATCACGGTACGTGCCATGGATTTTGTAGGTGACGAGCCCGAATACTTCGTCATGGAAGCGGACAATACCGGCTAACTCCTCTCCGTCGTTTTCGAAGGTGATTGAAAGATTTCCTGTATTTGTTCCGAATGCTCGTCCTGCCCACAGCTTCCCCAGATTCGCCACAGCTTAGCCCCTATACTCCATCGACGATCAGTCCAGTGTAGTCGAACCCACCCCGTTGTTTACGGGCTCCAAGCACGATAGCATGATGCTATACCAGCATTCACAATTTTGGAGACTAGCAAAAACGGGGACGGATTTATTTCCACCAACGGCAAAGAAATCTGTCCCCGTTCTCAGTCCCCGTTTTCAAGCTGCTTTCAATAAGGGGCTGGCTGAAACAGAGTGCCCAACCAACAATTAATGCGCAAGCTTATCATAAGCTAATAATTCTTATTCAGAGATAGCACACACATTTGATGGCACCCAAAACACAGTTGATAAGTTAAAGCGGCGGCGACCTCATATTGCCATCATAGAAATTTATCGTTAGGCTGACCTACCTTGTAAATATTAAAAAGAATTACACAGCAACTAACAGCGACCCTAGAAAATTCACGCATGGAGCAAGTATATGTCAGAAATCTCAGGAAACTCATCAGCTAGAGCCATTGAAAGCGTTTACAAAGAAAACAAGAGATTTGTTGTAATTGGCTTAACAGGAAGAACAGGTTCAGGCTGCTCTACATCGGCAGAAATTCTTTGTAGCTCCACCATAGAACTTCCTGAGAATGCCTATACCGGGATCACAAATAATGAGCTTAGAAAGCACCGAATAATAAAAAAATTCATCGAGCACCGATGGCAGCCTTTCAAGTGCCTTCAAGTCAGAACAGTTATAACTCGATACATACTTGAACTAAACTTCTCAGAGTTTTGCCGATTTGTGTCAGATGTAATGACTGGAGACATGCAAAAAACATCAGAGACATTGAAAGATATAAAACAAGAATACGACGACCTACACATCGAAATATCAGAGTATCTAAGGAGCCCTGAAGGCTCGCTTAGTGAAATAGAACTC
>NZ_JAOECN010000081.1:0-4669 GCF_029836855.1 Pseudomonas sp. GD04058 | reverse complement strand
GGTTTTATATCTACCATGAGGTCAGTGGCACCGGATTTGTTGATAGAGAGATTGAGCGTGTAAGGATAGACTTTGTAATCAGGGCAAGGGATGAGCTTGTTGCGTGTGGCTTTACTGATAAGTATATCGGGGTGGAGGTCAAGTATTTAAGTCCAGTGACCGGAAAAGGATTTCATGGTAAGAGCTCTAGAGGAGTGTTCCAGGCCCTTAGCTATTGGTATAGCGGAGCTAGATGGGATCTGCCTGATGAAAGTGGTGTTGAGTTGGCCACTGTATTAATGTTTAGCAATCTTTCGTTTCAGGATGAGTCGGATTATGTTTTTGGTAGTTATGACTCCCATTATAGAAAGGTCTGGAAGTCATATCTTAGTGTCGCTAATCACGCTAATGTGGGTGAGCTAACCGTCAAGATTTGGAATGGTGCTGTTGACTCTTGGGCTATGGAGTATGATGGCTCTAAATATTTTTCGGTAAGCAATTGGCGTGGTCCCGCGAAGGGTAACCCAAATGTCATCGCGAAACGAAGAATTGGTAGCATGAAAAGATAAATCTTCTTTGTAGTTGCCTGGGGCAGGGCGGCCGTTGTCTATTATGCTGAAAGTAGGCAGCTTGGCGCTGCCCTACATGAGTTAGTGATATTTTTTACGGGTTGAGCATGCTGAAACTCCACTTGGAGTAGGTGTTCGAGTGTTCAAGACGGTTCGTGCTGCCGTAACTTTGCAAGGCCGCAGCCCCTCGCTACCTTGTCCTACTTGGAATTGCCCGTAGCTACTAGAAGTTTTGTTTACGCAGTGCCCCAGCGCAGCCGAGATGTCTTCATCAGTCAACCCGTGCCGCTTCCAATCACTTGCTGCGGCATTGCGCAAATGATAGGGACATATTCTAAATTTCAGTCTGGGCCACAATTTCTGTCCAGCT
Source organism: Pseudomonas sp. GD04058 (assembly GCF_029836855.1). Classification (NCBI taxonomy): domain Bacteria; kingdom Pseudomonadati; phylum Pseudomonadota; class Gammaproteobacteria; order Pseudomonadales; family Pseudomonadaceae; genus Pseudomonas; species Pseudomonas sp. GD04058. The sequence continues at coordinate 3,751 of NZ_JAOECN010000081.1, read as the reverse complement.
GACGACAACGATGCACGCCAGTTGCTAGTTTTCTCAACTTGAACAAATGTCTCGATTCTTTCCGTATCCGAGCCAATATTTTGGCAGACCTCAAATAGAGCCCTAACCAGTGGGCTTTGATCGATCCGATAGGTGATTTCGCGCCAGGGCTGACCTTTCTGGTCGGTGACCTTGATTCCGTTGTCGATGCGGACAGTCAACAGCTCGTTTTCTTTGGAACAAATCACTTTGACTCCCTTCTCAAGCTCGCCTGGCCGACATCCAGACACTGCTTCCACCAGGTACGCGAGCTCATACTTGCTACCCTCAAATTGCTTATGTAGTTGATTCCGCCAATCGCTCGATAGATTTTTTAGGTCAGATCGTTTGGATTTCCGTCTTACTGTATTTTCGAGAGGGCACTGTCCTTTGTGTCCATCTACAATACTCAAAATTTCAACTACTTCCTCGATCACCGCTACGTGGTGTCTAACTGCGTTCATATCACCTATACGCTGGGCTGCATCTTGTCTCCGTATCGCTTCCTGAAGCTGAATGCGACAACAGTGCAATGTTGCGGCTACTCGTCTCCTATATGTGGACTTACTTCGAGTCGCGCAAATCGCTGACCATAGTTTCTCTGGATCAGCCCCTTCCTCGCCAACCATACGGTTATATTCGCGAACGTAACCATCGTCGGTTGAACTAGTTAGCTTTTTTGGTGGCATTTCATTTATTCGTTGGCGGGCAGTTTTTACGATCTCGAAGATCTCTTCCTGGGTTTTCATAGTGCAATCTCCAGTGACCTAAGTCGTTTGAGCTGGCTGGCTGAAGGGGCACCTTTCGCTACGCGAATCGCCGTTCCGGCGACCGGTGCCCACATTCACGCAGCTGCGTGAATGTGATTTCTTTTTAGGTCACTTACGACCTATTCTTTTTAGGTCACGCATGACTCATCGATTTTTAGGTCACATGTGACTTTTTCTTTGCCTTATTCTTGTGCAGCTTAAACAAGTTTGCTTGAATACTCTCATCGCCTATGCATGGAGACTTTCAATGTCATCCTCCGGATATCAAGTTGGCTTATCTGCTGGTTACGCTCACTCTCGCGCAACCCAAGCGTCATACGAAGCTGTAATTGATGAGTGGCGCTTGCACTCAGAGAACCTGAAACGTCAGGTAAACGCTTTGAATGAGCGTATCGAAATCATGCAAGGCCACTTTGAGGCGAATAACTATGTTTTGCTTCTATTGCTGGAGGAGTTAAGAAAGACCTCTCCTAACTCTCCACTGCTGGCAAAGGAAAACAGAGATTCGCTTCGTCAGAAGGCCTTTGATAGATATCTTGAGGATCGCGAATATGAGGGGCAAAGTGCACGCCTTCGGAGGTAATTAACCTCCAGGAGGCGGCCCACCCAGCAGTGTGCTGTTGTCTGGCATGCTTCGGCCAGGAGTAGAGTTATCTGGCCCCTTGGAGTGTTTTGCCCCGCCACCCAGACCACCTGCGGCCCCGTGCTTCGTTTCCCTGACGCCGGCGACAAACACATCTTGGCCGCTGTCACCCGTGCGCTCCGCGTCGGCGATACCACCAGTAGATCCGTTGCCGATCCAGCGCAAAATATTATCGGGGACCCAATGGATCAAGCTGAACACGATATGGACAACCGTCGTCATCATCACCACATAGATGGCCACGTAAGCGATAAAGCTGACGATGCCCGTCATGCTGTCGGCCTGGATCCCCGAGACAACTGACATGAAGGCCGCGTTGATGTAGCCAACGATTGGCTGGGTTAGCAGCATCCCGCCGATGAGGCCGAACAGCATCAGTGCCGGGCGCATCACCAACGACAGGATCATCATGTACCCCTGTCCAGCTCGGCCAACAGCATCGTCTCCATCCGGGTGGATGTGGGCCACAGCGAACAGTGGGGCCGCAATTACCGACTCCAGGACAAGGACGAACCAGTTCACGATCGAGGTCACCCAGGTGATGAAAGGGATCATCGGGACGTAGGTGCTGAGCGTCACGCCGAAAGCGAACAGCAAAATCAACAGCGTGGTGATGATGCCCGAGAGGAACTGGAAGACTGCGCCGGCATCGAAGCCCACCTTCACCGTGGCCTGTGCTGCCCAGGAGTTCGCGACGCCGGTGGCGCTGGCCATGGCCGCGAGCATCACTTCACCGGTTGTCACAATGACGTCGCCGAAGCTCTTCATCTGGCTCATATGGTTGAGGTTGGAGCCGGCGATGCTCTGTGTCATCTGGTTGATCGCGCCCATGAATGGGGCGGAGATCATCTTCTTGACGTACTCCCATGCCCCTTCACCATCGCGGGGCTCTCGCACGTTGGTCTCGGCGTAGTAGGTGTTGCGGACCGAGTCGACGCGGTGCTTGGCATACTCGTCGGCAGTGAGCATCGTATCGGCGTAGGTCTGGAGCGTCTCCTTGGTTTCTTTGTCGACGATGGCAATAGGGTCGGCTGCCGGCAGACCGTTCAACGTGGATTGCATCACGTCGTTCATTTTGACGATGTGGTTGTACCAGGTGCCGGCGAACAGCCAGCCGCCGTCCTTGGCGGCCTTGAGGAAGTCCGCTGCAGCGAGATCACTGGTTTGCATTACGGCCGTCTTGGCGGCGGCGCGAAGCGAGTTCTCGTAGGTGTTCGCTGCGGCGTCTATCACGCCCGGGGCCGGTTTTTGCCCGGCGACGATCTGCTGTGCCGTCGGCCGGATATCCTGGATCATCTGCTGGATGGCTTTGGCGTGGGCCGCGAGAATCGGCTCTTTGATGACCTTAGTATTTGAATTTCCTTCGCTCGCTTCCCATGATTGTTTCCAGGTGAGTGCACCGCACACATCGGGATTTATGTAGGACTTGTCGTTTGCCTTCCACTTGTAGTCGGTGACGTTATAGCTCGCCTTGTTGTACTTCTGCACCATGTTGATGCCGCCGTAGACCGGTATGGCATCGGTGATGTCAACGTCGATCTCCCCGGTATTGACGACCTTGCGGGTGGATGCGACAGCCTGGATGCGCGTCGACCTGCCTGAGGCCTCAAACTGCTTGTTCATCGCCGCGGCGCAGACTTCGAATTTCAGGATGTTGGCTGCGAGCGGCCTAGAATCAGGGATCAGCGGGCGCGACAACATCCCGTCCTTGCCGATCTGGTCGACGGCCTGGCTCCAGATAGCATCGCCTACACCCACGCCCTGTATCGCGAGCCATAACACCATAATCTGGATCAGCGAATACCCATGGCCCAAAGGTAAGAGTAACGCGCCGCCTGCGGCAGTACGCATCGGGATCCAAATGTCACTCATCTTCCGGCCGAGGACCTCCCCGTCCTGAGCGGAGTCGACGGTGCCTTTGATCGTGGTGTAGGCGATAAAGAGCATGCCCAAGAACATCACGGCACCACCGAAAACGGACATCATGCTTCCAAGCACGTCTTCGGTTTCGCCACCCCCCACGTTTCCACCGGAGTGAATGGTGCCGACGATCGAGCCGAAGACTTCCTCCAGGAAGTCGACAGAGGTATCGCCTGGCGGTGGGGTGAACTGGTTCAGTCCGCCTGAAGAGTCAGCGTGAGCTGTGCCTCCGAAAAAAGCGGCCAGAAGTAGGCAAAGCAGCAGCGATTTTTTCATCTGGCTGTCCCCCGCTGTGCTGGCGGTAAAACTAAGGGCACGGCGCTAGCGTCAAACACATACAGCAACGCATACGGGATGCCGGCGAGCGCATAAAACTGACTCCCACCGGACAAATACTGTT
>NZ_JAOECN010000080.1:0-6050 GCF_029836855.1 Pseudomonas sp. GD04058 | reverse complement strand
ATCAAGTCAGGGGTATAATACCTGTAAGATCGGATCTTACGGACGGCAGCACATGGCACGTTTAATTTCATACCTTCGAATGTCTACAACCGAGCAGTTGAAAGGCTTTTCGCTTGAACGTCAGCGAAAACTGATCGCTGATTTTGCCCTAAGAAATGGGCTTTCGCTCGATGAAAGTCATGCAATTGAAGACATAGGCCATTCTGCATTTTCTGACGACGCCAACCAAAAGCAGCTTGCCCGGTTCTTCACTGATCTAGAAGCCGGGAAATTTTCCCCCGGTGACGTTTTCGCATTGGAAAACATCGACCGTCTGACCCGTCGTGGCCCCATTGATGCGATTTTAAAGATCAATACGATCTTATCAAAAGGGTTGAAGCTAGCGATCATTAGCACTAATGAACAAAAAATCATTGAAGACATAAATGACGCTTCTACAATTATAACTTTATCAATTGATGCAACACGTTCACACGGTGAAAGTAAAAACAAAAGCGATAAAGGTCTATCAAACTGGGAAGCAAAAAGAAAGCTTGCCGCTAGTCATGGTGTAGCAATGACTGCACAAGCCCCTGCTTGGCTCGATACGATAACCTTTGACGTATTTGATGAAGAAATACGAAAAGACATTAAACGCCGTAGATACGTCCTAAATCCTGAAAAAGCTGAAACCGTTCGCCTTATTTTCGATCTTTATCAAAATGGTAATGGTTCGCTAAAAATCAAAAATATCTTGAATGAGCGAAATATTCCGACTTTTAAAGGTGCTGAATACTGGGAACCTTCAATTATTTCAAAAATGGTTCGCAATCCCGCAACCTATGGAATGTATCAACCCAAGAAACAAAACACTGGGAAGCGTGATTTAATCGCTACTGGAGAACCAATTGAAAACTATTTCCCAGCAGTAATTACCAAAGAAGTATTTGACCAATGCCAACAAATCACTGCCACAAATACAACTAGAAAAGGTCGCAGAGGCAAGTTATTCACCAATCTATTCACTGGATTATTGATATGTGCTGATTGTCATGGCCCTATTCACTTGCTTAACCCCGGCATTGATAAGCGTGCAAAAAATCCAAAACCAATTAATTATCTAGTTTGTAAGAAAGGTAAGTTCACAAAGGCATGCATCACCAAAAGACTTCGTTATGATGATTTTGAGAATGTAATGCTTCGAGCAATTCAAGAAATCAACCTTGCAGATGTTTTGCACGAAAATAACCCGCTTGAAAATTTAATTAAGAAGCAGAGAGCCACGCAAGCCGAAATTGAGAAAAAGAAAAAGTTGCTTGAAAACTTTGAGAAGAACTTTATTGAGAACGATGGCGATTTACCTTCGTTTATGATTACGCAAGCCAAACAAGCAGAAACGGACATAAAGGCTTTGGATATTGAAGCCATATCTATTCAATATGAAATATCTCAACTGAACGTCTATAACTCAAATATGGACAACGCCATTGAAGAGTTAAAAGCTCATGGCACATATGAAGCTCGTTCAAAAATCAATCTCATACTGCATGAAATTATCAGTCAAATAGTCATTGACTTTGAGCTTGATGATTACGGTGTGATGTTCAAAAATGGTGCCAAGCGATTCGTCAATAATGGCATCATCCAGAACGTATACAGAACTACAAATCCTATTCAACGTGATGATGAAATTTCAGAAATCTTGAACCATGCCCGTCCTCATGTTGAAGATGTTAATTTTTAAATACTACTGCATGGCTGACACTTTCACCGACTTATAAGTTGCTTTAACTTCCAGATTATGGCCGCCAATTGGTGGCCTTTCTTTTGTGCTATACATTTTCAATTTTAAATTTTATTGAAATTTCGACCCACTTGAAAACATTATAATGTATGTTACTTTATATATAGGCTACTTATCTAGGCAAGCAATGTTCTTGGTTCCCAAATAACTCTTAAATGGTTCCCATTTATTCATTATTTGGTTCCCAACCAACAGCTAAATGGTTCCCATTTATCTATTGTTTGGTTCCCAAGAACGCTTGATATTTCGCACTTCGTTTGAAATATAGGAGAGCCAAAAACAATAAATTATTCATGGGTGAATTATGAAAAACAATAAAAGAGGAAGCATTACAACAAACATCTTAAATGAACACTTTCCCGGTAAAACAAAAAAAGAATTGTCAGCCGATGAGCAGATAAAATTTAAAAAAATATATGCCAAAGTTTCTGATAGCAAAAGAAAGGACAACAGTTTTCATTTAAGACTTACAGGTGAAGACGCCGCTTTTTTTAAAAGTCTTTTTCCAGTGCATGGTGACAAGCTTCATGCCAAAACAAACAGAGTTAAGATATTAAGAAGCATCTTGGGTAGCAAGGTCAATAGTTCCATTGTTTATACTGACCCGACCCTCATCGAAGCGGCAAAAATACTTGAAGAAAAATTGAATGATGGTGGTCTTGTAAGAACATTGAACGGTTTAAGCCTTGCAATAAAATCCATTACAGATGACGGCATATATAAAACCAAGAATGGAAAGACGTTTCTTTTAGGTGAAGTCATATCCACTATTGAACAACAAATAAAATCTATACGTGAATTATCAAATAAGCTTGATGGGATACTGGACACCGTTTCATTAAAGCCTTGTGAGGTCAAGTATGAAAAGAACAGTAAAAAGAATGGTGATGCATGATTATCAAAAAGCCACAAGGAGATTTATCGGCCAACCTATCTAGTAAAAAAGAAATAGTTTTCAATGTGGACTATTTCTTGAATAAGGCTTTTCACAAAAACGAACCAGACACATGCAACTTACCTTTTGTAAATAAATTCACTGACAACCATTCATATAGTAATTTCATGGCTGAATACTTTATGGACGATTTAAGCAAGGGACAAAAGTATGCGGCTTTATGCGATATTGTTTCTTTCTCGCCCAATGACTTTGATGTTGATAACCTAACACTAGAAGATAAGCAGAAAGCTTTTAAAGCAGTCAAGTCATACGTTAGACAAGTCTATGGTTCAAGAACATTCGTAGCGGACTATCACATTGATAATGGACAACTTCATTATCATATCGTCGTAAAAAACAAAGATAAATTTGGAAATTGCTACACAACAAAAGCGTTCAATGACTTCGACAAGAAAGAGAGAGTTGCAGCAAAGCTTGAAAAACAATTCGGGCTTGAAGTTGTTGAAAATAGAAAGTGCGTATTAGCAGAACAACAACGTCTTGATGATTTTCAGTATTCTCCCACAGCTCATTTGCAACGATTTAAAAAACATAATCCAACAGCTTATGCCGATAAAGTTGACCAACTTACAGCGATGGATGATTTCATCAGGTCAACCGCCAAGAAATCAAAGTCACCACAAGAACTTTTCGAAGCATTACAAGCCAACAACATCGGTATTCGCATAAATAATGACAATGCGGCAAATCTTGCATTTTCATTTATTGATGGCAACGATAATTCGTTAAAAGCATCGCAGGTTAATCTTTCAATGAAGTCTTTAAAGGCTAAATTCAAAGACTTTAATGATGAGCAGCTTAAAGACATAGTAAGGCAAGCGGCAGAGTTTACACCTAATAAAATCACACATAACCTTGCATGGGTTGGCAAACGAATTGACTTTGAACCTATAATAAAAACAAAAAAAGACACAATCCAATGGAGATTAAAGAAATATCAAGCAGAAGAGCACTCAAATATTGTTCGCTACTATTCAATATCAAAAAAAGGTTATGAATATGACAAGTTCACACATGACAAAAAAAGCAATTCCGTTTCTATTCATGAAGTAAGTCCATCGACAATTCGGGACGCTTTGATTGTATTAACTAATAATTCACCATGCGAAACTATCAAAACGGAATCCGCCAGTAAAAGCTTTTGTATTGAGGGCATCAAACAATCAGTTGAATTAGGCTTGTTTGATAAATCAGGCTTTCAGTTCCTAATGCCTAACGTGAAAGACTTGTCAGCGGAAGATGTTGAACAATTGAATGATTACCTTCGAGATAAGGGCAAGCCAGAAATTGAATTCAAAGAAGCTGATGGTGTCTTGATAGCTATCGCCAAGATTGAAAAGCCAGTCATAGAAGCCGCTCATGAAGCCATAGAGGCATCGAAACCGATTATACCGACCCATGACATGCCAGAGGCACAAGTACAGCTAGAAATGGCTGATATTGAGCCACAGATAGCAGACGATGAACAGCCAATCATTGATCCATCTACTTATGATGATTTGATTGATGACTTAATATCCGATTATCAAGAAAGCTACTTTGTTTCAGGGATTATTGACAGCGTAATTGAGGCGTTAGATGGAGTTATTGAAGGAGAACCCAACAACATACATTTATTGATTTTGGACAAAATCCAAAACAATGAAGTTGATAATAAGCTTAAAACCGTTGTGCTTGAAAGATTAGAAAATGCTTTGATATGCGATATTGAACACGAAGTTAATTCATTGAAAAAAATGCACTTGCCGGGAAATTCAAGTCACAGCATTGATGAACATAGGGAATTTGACAAAAAGTATATTCCAAATCTATTGGTCGAAGAACAAAAAAGCCAATATTGGAGCAGGCAGCATATATACAAACTTAAAGACAGGCTTGAAGAAATCAATCCCGATATAGCAGATGATATGAATTACGCTATTAAAGAGAGGTTTAGGTATGGTCCGGGGCATTTCTACAAGTATAAAAAATAAAGCCCGCTATGGGCTTTATTTGACTTTCAATATTTAAATGATACGATAAGAAAAGGTGAAGCCCTAATGTGATTAGCATTAAGGCTTCGGTGTTGAACTGATACCAGCAGTTTCAACTTGTAATTAAAGTTATAACATATAATTATAATCATTCAAGTCCCTCCTGCTGGAAAATTCCATAACTATAAGAAAGTCAGTATTAACACCTGTAAGCAATGTTGGAAATTCAGGTGATTGTTCCGTTGCGTAGCCAAAGAGAAATAGAATGGGGATATTGGAAATTTCTCAACCCGCCAGCCATAGAAATATGTTGAACAGGGTTCCAATGTGGTGCTGATATAGCCATCAAGTGTTCAAAGTTTAAACTGAATATCACAGATTTAAACCCTGAGAAAATAGCAAAATCAGGTCAGGCTTCACTTGTTTTTTTAATAGAAACGAGGAAGACCAGATTTGCCTGAGAAGATCAAAGGCGAAGCCTTCTTCGAAGGCAATTCTGGAATTGTAAAGCGAAAAGCCGCTAGGCTTTGAGTATATAAAGAAGATCTTATTTATTAAGAAAGACGCACGTACCCACCCGCATGACCTAACCCCTAACCCCCTAACCCATGACCCATGACCCTACACAGCCATATACTGCGACTTTACTGCTCAAACAATTTAAAACGGTCAAATTCAAGCGAAATTTTTAATGTTGATAGTAAGACATTAAAACCTTCACTCCGGCTTTGAAAATGCCATTTAAGAATGTTGAAAGCAATCAAGGTGTTTTTTCAAATCGAGTGGCATGGTTTGAAAATTTTCATTTTGTGAGGTGGCCTATCCCCCACGCTTTGAGCTGAAAAAAAACTGGGAGCGATTTTTGAAATTTTCCGATGATTTTTTTTGAGGAGTTAGTTGTAAATCTCAATTAACTAAAATTCGAATATTGTTGAACCCTAAATACGAATAACATCGGACTATAAATATATTTTCATTTTGCTATTGACAGCTTGTTTTTGCCGTATTTAAGCCATAAATAGAGGGTTGGGGAAAGTTGAAAACTCAATAATTTGATGTAAATTTTTAAAAAGTTTTGAATTTTTTTTATGAAAAAAGCATTTTAATGTTGCATGCTGAGAATGATGTTATGGGTCTAAAAAAAACTGTTTTTGATTTAGCACAAATTTGACCTTTAAAAAGCTTGTGATTTTAAAGCGAAGCGATCACCAGAATAGGCGAGCCACTGCACGCCACCGCATAGCGGCCATACACCACGTAACCGGGGCTTTCGATATGATTCCAGTAATGACACGAACCCCAAAAAACCACAGGTTAAACGCTACCGTCTTGATCA